>JAPDPQ010000007.1 GCA_034506395.1 candidate division KSB1 bacterium
GCTGTTGGCGGCTGAAGCCAAGGTTAAACTGGTTGGAGATACTTCTAACGTTGCTGAAGCGCTAGGCGTGAGATACGACGTGTTCTGCGGCGTGAGCGTAATGGGATTGCCCGATGGGTCCATAGCAGCCACTTCGGTCAGCGACAGATCAATGGTAATGCCGCTAGTAACCGATGGCTTTTCTTTCAATTTGATCCGTGCCACGATGCCCGTGCCGTTGGCGGCTGGCTGTCCGCTCTTCTTGCTGATGCCCACGCTCACCACGCCAACACTATTGTTGATGTCGGGGAAGAACACTGGGTCTGCCCCCAGAAAATCGCCCTTTTCCGCAGCCAATGCCTCTAATTTATCCGCAGGAAAATTGAATTTGAACGCCACGCCGAACAGGTTCTGGGCGTCTTTGACCTGGATGTCAACATAAAATTCCTGGTGCAGGCTGTGGTTGTTAACAACCGTTGTTATATAAAGTGGAGAATATTTTACACAAATATAAATCCCTCCAGCAGCAACATCTGCATAACCTTGATTTTCAATGGCGACATAATATTCTTCAGATTTATTGGTGGTGATGAAATCCGATATGTCAAAATTCTTTTGCGCTCGAGTATTAACAGCATCGTATTCTCCCACCAAAGTTCCTAAACTCGCCTGATTTCCTACCCACCAGGTGATTAGATTATGTTTATTGTCAGTCGGCGTTACCTGTTGCTGAGTTGAAAGATATACTCTACAATGGGCAGAACCGCTTGCCTGCGAATACCAATTCCATACAGATAAACTTGCGCGATGCTGATCTGAGATAAAAGCGGGCACAACCAGCTTCGTTTCAGCGTAGCGACCATCTCTGTTCCGTTCTTTGGACCACCACCAATCATAAGCAAATGCCCAGATATCACCTATTGTTGAAACGATACTCGAAGTCTGAATAGAATTGTTTAAAATTATAACATTGTCAAAATAGCAAACAGCGGTGCCTGTAGTTGAAAAATTATTTGTTGCTAACGCAAAAATTTGACAGTGATCTTTTGTCGAGCGAGGATGAGCTGAAAATACGTTGGCACCATCGATATAAACATCCATGCTATTATTTGTAAAATCTATTGAAGCTGTCACGACATACCATTGGCCAGAATTATATGACCGCAGCTCGATATCGGACTGTCCATTATCGTGGATGCATATTTTTCCATCATTCCTGAAAAAAACCGCATTGTATGACGGCGCCATGTTTCCTTGCGACTCAAAAAAACCGACAATTGCACCCTTTTGCGTATCCAAAATATAAACGCAAGCTTGATAAGTGATTTGATTGTCATAATTGATATTAAATCCATCGATCCGAGACCAATTAGAATAGCCTTCTAATCGAAATGATTTTGTTCCTAAATCGAATGCATAGTCGGTTGAAATTCTTGCAGAAGTACCATTGTAAAGCGTTCTCCACCAACCGCCGATTGGATATTGATTTGTCTCATAATATTCGAAACTATCAAAAAAGATGATTTCAGATTTCACATTCGAATAACAAAATTCGAGACAGATGCTTAATATCAATATTATGATGTTTTGTCGTGTAAACATACAATCCTCCTTCTATTATATTAAGCGAATTTATAAAAAATATATTTTTCACCGAATTTATGCTGCGACGGCAACGGCTGTTGACTCATCTTCTCTAAAATTGAATCCAAGTTACTTCGCCAAAACCAACTTCCGATTCAGAACCACCTCCCCAGCGCTGAAGCGGCAGATGTAAATCCCACTGGCGACTCTTTGCTGCGCTTCATCGGTGCCGTCCCAAACCACCGAATGAACCCCAGCGTCGCACATCTGATCAACCAGCCGCTTGACCTCCCGTCCGTTGATATCAAAAATCTGCACCTGAACGTGGGCTGCTTCGGGCAGGGCATAGCTGATGGTGGTAGTTGGATTGAAGGGATTGGGATAGTTGGGATACAAGAGATATTCCTCAGGAAATTGTTTCACTCTATCAGCCACCGATGTAGGATTGGGCGTGACATACGACGTGTTCTGCGGCGTGAGCGTAATGGGATTGCCCGATGGGTCCATAGCAGCCACTTCGGTCAGCGACAGATCAATGGTAATGCCGCTGGTAACCAATGGCTTTTCTTTCAATTTGATCCGTGCCACGATGCCCGTGCCGTTGGCGGCTGGCTGTCCGCTCTTCTTGCTGATGCCCACGCTCACCACGCCAGCGCTGTTGTTGATGTCAGGGAAGAACACTGGGTCTGCCCCCAGAAAATCGCCCTTTTCCGCAGCCAATGCCTCTAATTTATCCGCTGGAAAATTGAATTTGAACGCCACGCCGAACAGGTTCTGGGCGTCTTTGACCTGGATGTCAATGTAGAATTCCTGGTGCAAGGAGTGGTTCTGAACGACGGAAGTGATAGATGTTCCAGATTGCACACTGCCCGATTGCGTAACCGAAACCGTGCGAGTGATCCCGCCACCGCTGACCGTCACGGTGGCGCTGCGGGGATTGGCGGAAATATTGGCGCTATTGGCGGTAATCGTGACCGTGCCGTTGCCCGAACCACTGACGGGCGAAACATCCAGCCAACTGGCATTATCCGATGCATTCCAATTCACATTGGAGGTGATGCTGAAACTCCCCTGGCTGTTAGGTGATGAATCGAGAGTTATACTGGTTGGAGAAACAGTGAGATAAGAACTCGCAAGCGTAGTGAAGCTTTGATCCTCACCATAACTTGTCCCCACGCTATTGGTTGCCACCACCCGATAATGATACGTCGTATTGGGCAATAGCCCAGATAATTGGGCAGACACCGAAGCAGAACTGGTGCCGCTCACCGAGCTGGGAGAAGCTGTGATCTCACTGCCGTAGCTTGTAGTAGTACCATATTGAAACTTGACCGTGGTAGTGAGCCCATTGGGATTGACCGTGCCGTTGAGCTGGGCCGAGTTGGCCGTGACATTGCTCGCCGCATTGGTGGTTACGGTTGGCGCAGTAGGCGCTAAAAATTCCAAAATACAAAGACCAGCATCCGCATCCGCCACATAGGCGTAATGGCCGCTGACCGCCACGCCTCTGGCAGAAGCTGGCGTATCATAAAACCCCACTTCCCGGGGACTGGTCACCGTGCTCACGTCGATCACCCGCAAACCTCCTAACACATCCGCCACGTAGGCGTAATGGCCGCTGACCGCCACGCCTTCGGCATAACATGGCGTATCATAAAACCCCACTTCCCGGGGACTGGTCACCACGCTCACATCAATCACCCGCAAACCTGCATCCCCATCCGCCACATAAGCATAATGGCCGCTGACCGCCACGCCTCTGGCATCACCTGGCGTATCATAATACCCCACTTCCCGGGGACTCGACACCACGCTCACATCGATCACCCGCAAACCATCCGCATAATCCGCCACATAGGCGTAATGGCCGCTGACCGCCACGCCATTGGCCCAACCTGGCGTATCATAAAACCCCACTTCCCGGGGACTGGACACCACGCTCACATCGATCACCCGCAAACCAGAACCCCCATCCGCCACATAGGCGTAATGGCCGCTGACCGCCACGCCAAAGGCATAACCTGGCGTATCATAAGACCCCACTTCCCGGGGACTGGACACCACGCTCACATCGATCACCCGCAAACCTGCATCATAATCCGCCACATAGGCGTAAGGGCCGCTGACCGCCACGCCTCTGGCATCACCTGGCGTATCATAAAACCCCACTTCCCGGGGACTGGACACCACGCTCACATCGATCACCCGCAAACCTGCATCATAATCCGCCACATAGGCGTAATGGCCGCTGACCGCAATTTCCCGTACAACATCCGGCGTCATGACCTGGCCAATCATTTTGGGCGCAGCAGGATTCGTGACATCGAAAATCTCCAGATAGCCGCCACTGCCACGATAGACATATTTACCATCGGTCGCTACCGCATAACAAGGCCCGCCACCCCAGCGGCCCACCAGCCGCACGTTCAGGCTGTCACCAACGTTGGCAATACTTAATTGTTTGTGGAATTCATTGTGTGGAAATTTAAATTCGCTAAGCTGGCGATCTTGAAATTTTAATAATCTTTCTGGTTCAGGATATTGTGCATGTGAACGGTCTGCGGTAAAGATTAAAACCAGAAAAACAAAAAAGAGCACTTTTTTATCAATTTTCATAGTACGTCTCCTCCAAAGAATAAGCACAAATGGCCATTACTGGAACAGCAACGGCCATTTGTATTTGCGATCGACCTTTTTGCTTTCTATCTATTTCGCCAGAATCATCTTTTGGTGCAACACCTCGTTACCAGCCGTCATACGACAGATATACATACCGTTGGCCACTTCTTTTCCAGCGTCATCCCGGGCATCCCAGGTGACCGAATGCACGCCAGGTTGCTGCTGGCTATCAACCAGCGTTTTCACCAATCGCCCAGTCAAATCGAACACATGGATACGTACATGGGCTGCATCGGGCAAGGCGTAAGAAATGGTTGTCGTTGGGTTGAATGGATTGGGGTAGTTGGTAAACAACTGGTATTGAGTCACTGGAGCTGCGCCAATATGTAACCACTCTGGATTGGCGCAAGCTTGAGCCTGAATATTAATTGGCTTACCCTGGTCATCATTGGCTTTTACAGCCTCTATTTTCACGCTGGCATGTTCGAGAGATCGCTCGCTGGTCAATAAGCGGAATGTAATATGCGTTACCAGGCTCTTTTCTGCCTTCGTTATCTGTCCGATCTTCTGGCTGATAGCAATACCCAGTTTGCCCAGATCTGGCTGATCTTTCTGGAAGAAGATCTGATCCTGACTGAACAAATCTCCGGGTTCTGCCCCAGCGAACGCCAGCTCCTGTTGCGGATAGTTCACCTCAAAAGCGAGACCAAACAGGTTGGCTACGTTTTCAGCGTGGATATCGAGGTACACTTCTTTTCTGTCGACATTATAGGATAGTTTCGGAACAAGCGTGCCGGAAATTGCTCCCGAAGGTTCATCTTCGTTCTCATCAAATGCTTTGGCCATTGTATGCGTTCTGCCCCAATTTATTCCGATGACCAAAACGTCTGCCTGGTTGACAATTCCATCTCCATTAGCGTCTGCATAGGTTGCCGCTTCGGGAGTCCATGGGCTTGCGTTATGTGCGATCCATTGCGTTTCATTGGCATGGCAGGTGCGCCTTGGCCCTGTATAATTCCAATAGACGCCAAGGGGCAAAACATCCGCCTGGTTGACAATTCTATCATTGTTAGTATCACCAGGCCAAACGCTAATACCGCCACTGGTAATCGTTATAGTAATGCTCCCAGGAGCCAATCCAATTGCATTGCCATTTGGATCATTAGCTGTTGCGTTATGAATCGCAAAAGAAATTTGGGTGTTCACTGGTGTTGTTGGCAACGATTTGAACCTAATTTTTATGACCGAACCATAACCGCTTACTCCAGTACTTGTCCCTCTGCGGGTTAATCCGACGGCTACTTTTCCATTTGCATCATCAGGATTGACAAATTCCAAAAGGTCAGAACCTAAGAATGAACCACTCTTGTCATAAGAAACGTAATCTATATATGTGGTTGGATAGCCAAGCTCGAAACTCACGCCAAAGAGATTGGTTACTGGCTTATTAGCTGATCCGACAATGATATCTACATTAAACTCAGCGCCAGCCGATTGGCTAGTGGCAGTTGAAGGAGTAATCGGAATATCGCCGCCTGCTGAGCTAATCGTTACGGTTTTCCCCGATGACCAACTGGAGACGACTGAATTATCAGATGAACATCGAGCTTGCGCTTTCACTGTATAGGTTCCAGCCGTGCCATAAGAATAGCTTTGAGAAGAAGAACCCCAAGACGAATAAACACCATTACCCCAATCAAAACGATATTGCACGCTATGCCCCTGGTTACAAGTTGATCCACCTGTCGAAAAGGTTAAAGTTTGATTTACAGTACCAGATGACGGCCCGCTGGGCGTCGTAGGCGTACTAACTGTATGAGAGGAAGTGGTGACCGTTAGCAATCTTGTGGAACCATGATGCCAGTTGTTGTCATTTTCGTTCGTTTCTTGGACAACATTCTCAGGATCGATTATCATCCCAACATAATAATCACCTGGCGTCATAGAACTGGGCACCGTGCACGAAGTCACCACATCCCGATACGATCCACCGCTTATAGAGCTAACGCTGCTTTCACCAACTTTTGTATCTGAGGGAGAAATAACATCATTCGTCGACAGGTATACAAAGAGTTTGAAATTACCAGAACTCTGCGTGCCCGTATTCTGCACACGAAAATAATTGGTAAACGTCCCTCCCTGATTAACACTGGTAGGCGTGAAGTAATTATAGGTGCTGCCTGTATAGCAGGTGAGATTGATATCGCTGGTGTTGGAAACCCAATTCGCCCTCACCCGATAAGAACTGTTGGAGCTATAAGATCCTTGAAAACCATAAGCTTTGATATAGTATCTTCCGGCAGTAACTGATACTGTAACCTGTTCGTCAATGCCTGAATTGTTGTACGATCCTCCTATTGGAGCTCCTGAAGAATTGTATACTTCTAATTCGTAATCTAAATTGGATGGGACATCTAGATCTACTGTTAGAGGATACGTAGATGTTGGGCTAAGATCCATATTGCTAATGCTTTCGCCAGTTTCTCTTGCAATTAAGATAGTATTTTCTTTAATATCAGAAACTTGATTTAATTTGATTAATAACTCTGATGGCAACTCATTCATAGGCAATGCAGAAAGGTTGCTCGACATCGCCCCACTCACATCAACATAATACCAATCAATGTCAGTGGATGTCTCAATATACGCTGTATACCACTGGTTCTTCGTTAAAGGACCGTATGCCTGATTCATTAGATCATTAGGCTCATAAGGACCTGATGCCCCCCCTGAATTTGACATAATGTATAAAACATAAACTGCAATATCTGCGCTTGCCTCGTTATTGATGGCTATATAATAATAATTTGACGGATGGGATTGGACATAGGAACTGATATTAACCGTAGCATCCGTTTGCGTATTTGTGGCTGTAAATGATCCAACATACGTCCCCAAATTCGTTGCATTACCAACCCAAAAGGTCTTCCAATCATTACTTGAAGTTTGTGGTGTTACTTGTTGTGAAGTGGAGATATAAATTTTTCCTACAGCCGAACCTGCTAACTGAGACCACCAATGAGAATAGTGCAGCACGATATCGGAGGCATTGGATAATCCACCTGGAAATTCAAGTTTGACCTCAGCATATTTCCCGTTTCTGCCAGGTGTATAAGGATATTGGGAAAATGCACCAATTGATGATATTGTGCTATGGTAGTTTTTGGTTACCATCGCATTATCGATAATCCATACATTATCAAAATAAGCAACCGCAGTGCCAGAACCGCTAAAGTTATTTGTTGCTAAAGCAAAAGAATTGCAATTAGAACGACTGCTTCTTGGTCCTCCAGAATATTTTTTTATACCATCGATATAAACGTCCATTTTATTTTGATTGAAGTCTATTGAGACAATGACAAGGTACCAACGGTTTGCAGAGTATGCTTGTAAATCAATATCTGAAAGCCCATTATCATGAATAGCTATACGCCCGTTGTTGTTAAAGTGAATAGCATTATAGCTAGGCGCCATATTCCCCTCTTTCCTGAAAAATCCAACTATTGCGCCTCTTGTTGCATTTGGGATATAAACCCAAACCTGGTATTCAATACGGTTGCCATAACTTACGTCTTTGGCATCGACCCTTGACCAACTTGTTTGTCCTTCTAATCGAAAAGATTGTGAACCCCACACTCCATATTGCGAAGAAATTTTTGCTTCGACCCCGCTGAACATATTATACCAGTTAGACGAAGGATAAGAATTGACTGAATAAGATTCAAAGTTATCAGAGGCTATTATTTTAGACCAACCAGGTATTGCCCAGCCCGTAGCAATAGCTATAACAAAAATGATTTGATAGATCATTAAGCGTCTCATAACCATCCCTCCTGTTAATTTGATTAAATAGAAAATTTGTATTTTTTGAATTTCTTTGAAGCTTTTTTCCTCTCTACGCTTTTTGTCTATGAATAAAATAGTCTATTTTTACAAATCGTTTGTAAAAAAATAACTCTTATTATATTCAATTTATTTTTTTTTAAATTAGTAACCTTTGATAATTTATAAATCATATAATGCAATCTCTATACCAATTTAATATACAAAATTAATATTTATCTGCATTGATTATAGAGGACTTATAAACCCATACAATTATTTCTAAAAGTTCTCCATATGCCATTAGATGTAAATTTGACACGCTATAATTTCGAAAAATTGTTTAGCAACTGGAAAATTGCTCTTTGCGATAGTTGCAAAACTGACACAACTTGTGTGTTAAATTTGACACAAAAATAAATAAATGTAATTTTGAAATCAAAATTTGGAAGGTTCTATCTTTTGAGAGAAATTAGAAGAATCATCAATGCACAGTTATCCCCAAACCCCTCATCTTCCGATACAAATTTGCTCGGTCGATGTGCAGAACTTCGGCGGCTTTGGCGATCTTCCAATCGTGTTCTTCTAATACGCGGAGAATATACTCCCGCTCAAAATCTTCTCGGGCCTGTTGCAGGGGCTTGGTTTCGTCAATCGTGGGGGACTTCGCAGATTCGTTGGGTTCGATCAGCGAGATTACGTCGTTTAAATCAATGAGATCACCCTGGTGCATGATCATCAGCCGTTCCACGAAATTGCGGAGCTGACGGATGTTGCCAGGCCAATCGCAATTGGTGAGATATTTTATGGCCGCTGGGGATATTGAAGGTTTTGATACGCCAGTTGCTTCGGCATGGTTAGAGATGAAAAAATCGAGGAGCAAAGGGATATCGGAGCGGCGTTCGCGCAATGGCGGAACGGTAATGGTAAAAATTTCCAGACGAAAGTAAAGGTCCTCTCGAAAGGTCTTCTCGGCCACCATCTGCTTCAAATTTTTATTCGAGGCGGCGATGAGACGAACATCTACTTTGGCAATTTCTGATGAACCAACGCGCTGTATCTCTCCACTTTCCAAAAATCGCAGCAGCTTTGCCTGTGCTGCCAGGCTTAAATCGCCAATCTCATCGAGAAACAGGGTCCCCTTATCAGCGGTCTCAAATCTCCCCTTTTTGGCAATATTGGCGCCAGTAAACGCTCCTTTGGTATGGCCAAACAGCTCACTCTCTAATAAATTATCGGGTATTGCAGCGCAATTGATTTTCACCAGAGGTCTCGTGGCGCGATGACTCTGACAGTGAATCGCTTCAGCCACAAGCTCTTTTCCGACTCCATTTTCGCCAAGTATGAGGACATGGGTATTGCTCGGCGCAATTCTTTCGATCTGGGCAAACAAATATCTGATCTGCGGCGATTGGCCAATCATTTTAAAGCGGGCAAAGCAGTCCTGCTTATAATATTCCAGTTGCTTTTGCATTTGGCCGTATGCCAGCGCGTTGCGGATCGTGACCGTAATGCGATCGCGATCCAACGGTTTTTCCAGAAAATCATACACCCCCATTTTTGTTGCTTCTACCGCTTTGGAAATAGTGGCATAAGCGGATATCAATACAATGGGAACCAGGGGCTTTTGCGCGATCATGTCTTTGGCAACATCGATCCCTGTGATATCGGGCAGTTGGAAATCCAGCAGCACTAGGTCGATCTCGTTCTCTTTAAATAGAGAAAGCGCCTCGTTGCCCGAGTGCGCTTCCTTTATTTCGTAGTTTTCGCTTTCTAAAATTCGTCTTAAAATTTGACAGATGGAAACATCATCATCGACAATCAGAATTTGGCAACCAGGGCACGACATTGTTCGTAAGCTCCTTTTTAGCTATCGACAAAAATTTGAGACTGATACCATCGCTCTAAGCGATGGAATCAGTTTGCAATCCGTATGCCACAAATTCAGCGGCTGAATTTAGCTTGCCTGTTTAAACCGCAGCGACACCGTTGTCCCAACATTCACTTCACTCTCAATTTCTAATTCTCCACCATGGGAATCCATGATTTTTTGGACTATGCTCAGCCCCAAACCTGTGCCATCGGGTTTGTTGAATGAAAAATATGGCTGTCTAATGCGGTCGAGATATTCCGGCGGGATTCCGCAGCCGGTATCACGAATTTGAAGCTCGATAAAATTCGATAAGATGCCACCTTCTTGCGCATCTTTAAGCAACTGGACTTTCCGTGTCGAGATCAAAATTCGTCCTTCACCTCGAATGCTTTCTAGTGCATTATAAAACACATTTTTTACGGCATGTTCAAATTGCCGCTGATCGATCATCGCCAGGGGCAAATCCTCCTCCAGCTCCCAATCGATCTGAATTTTGCTTGTTTTGCCGGGTTGCCATTGGGGAATCAGCTCTCTAATTTCGCGATTCAAATCAACAGGCTTCAGGTCGGTCTGCTCGAACTCAACAAATCGCATAAAGCCATCGCTCATTTTTTTCAATTTGGCGACCTGCTTGATGATCGGCGTGATAAATTCTTCCACATCACCCGCTTGAATCTGAGCATTAGTTCGAACCTTGTGCAGCAATTGTTCGGCGTTGAGGTTAACGGTGGTCAACGGATTTTTGATCCCGTGCGCCAATCGTTGGGCAACTTGTGCCCAGTGCTTAAGCTGACGGATGTGCTCCTGTTCGCGGGGGTCGAAGATCATGAAGCAATGCGCTTTAATCCAGGAGACATATAATGCCTTGAATTGGAGTGGAACATGGTTTGTGTTATCGATTGGGCAAAGACACTGATGATTTGATAAGTTTTCATTCAACATTTTCTGCAGCGCTGCGCCGATCGGTTGAAATTGGGTATTTTTAAAAATATCCTGAAACTTTTTCCCTTCAATTTGATGAGGCAAGATTTGCAACAGAGCGGACCACTCTTTGCCCCAATGATTAATTTTTTGATGGCGATCCAGAATCAAGGCTTTGTCCAGCGATTGGGTCTGTTCCAGTATTTGAACCAACAATTGAGAGGCGCGTTTGCCATACAGGTGATTTCGTAAAACGACGAATGCTACCGTGACCGCAGCCAGGAACAAGATGATAATTGAATAATATTGTCCATGTTTTTTAATCGCCCCAGCCAAGCCCACGACGTGGAAATCGAACACCTGATAATCTGTGAAGCCATTGATTTGTTTCGATGAAAATAAAAGCTGATATTTATTGGGTAGACGGATTAGCTGAAACCGCTCGAAATTTTTCGGAAATGGTTCTAACAGCAATTGTTTGAGTTGATGATTTAAAATGACTATCATCTTGTCCGAGGTCAGGGCAATCACTTCGAATAGCCCATCGCCATCCAGATCTGCCACGCCATGAACCGTGATCGGCCGGCGATAAGGCTCTGAAGAATACATGATAGAAAAGTCACCTCGGTACATTCTGACAAATCCGTCTTTGCTGCCAATGACGAACTCCTCTATGCCATCTCCGTCAAAATCACGGCAGATTTCAATAGCAGCAGGTGCCATATTGGCCGTAAATTGGCTACCAAGCTTTTTGCGCCCAATTTCTTCACCCGTGCGAATATCCAGTTGGATCAATTCATCATAATTTTTAAAATTGGGATTGCTGCCAAACCGATAGACCACCAACTCATTTTTGCCATCGCCAGTTAGGTCTCCGACAATGGGAAAAACGCCGGTATAATAAGGCCCGATAGTCCTGCGCCAGCGTTCATTGCCCAGATCATCGAGCACGAAAACATAACAACTATCGTCGCTCGTACTATTGCGCTTGACTTTATTATCGGGCGCATAGCTGCCAAACACGATTTCTTGCAACCCGTCATTTTCGAGGTCAACACATTTAATAAAGCAGATCTGGGGCCCTGTTAAATAGCTCCAGTGCTCAAGAGCAGAATATGGATCGATGGCAAACAGGCCACGCATCCCTCGATCTCCACCACTATCGACCCGCAATAAAATGCGTCGCTGATGGTTTCGGTTCGTCAACATAGCAATAGGGAACGCAGTTTGATGAAATCTTCCATCCAGATCGCGATCTTCTCCCTGAAAAAAGAGAAAATTTTCTTTAACCAATAACAGGTTATCGCCATCATGAAGGTAGAAATCAAAAGCTGTTGTCGTTGGCGTCTGATGTCGAAAGAGTATTCGCAGTGAATCCGCTGATGCCCCAGGGATTGGCCAAATAGCATAGGGTTTATCTGCAGGAATAATGATGCTTTTTTGATGATCAAATGTCGTGTTTGTTAATACATCGATTTGATTCTGGTAAACTCCTACTAGTTCATCGCCTGGGGTTTCCGGAGTTATGTCGATCGGAATAAAAGCGATTGCCGTTTTTTGCCAAATAGAAAGCAATTCATATTTTTTTGTTGGGTCTGAAGCGTGAGTGAAACTGCTGGAAAGCAAATTAAGGAGGATAAAAAATGTTAATACCTTATTCCTCATCTCATGATCCGTTACTGAGATTCCTAGACCTGCTTTCAGGGAAATCGGGCCCTTCCAGAAGAAGCAGGGTAAAACAATGTGAAAAATCCAAATTGATTCTTTATGACTTTCTTTTAAAGAAATTGAGCCGCTGCCAGAACCTCGGTTGCAGATCTCGTTCGATTGGCATTGGGTTATCGGTTTGAATTGGTTCAGCTTTAATCGCTTTGATTGGATTAGAAGAAAATAGCCGATCAGCCAACGATTCGCCAAATTTTTCGGCAATGATTTCGTAGCTCTCTGCTAAGGTCACGGTTCGGCTATTTGGTTTATGTCCATCCGATGCCACAAAATGTGCCAGGTTATGTTCTATCATTTTAAACGCCAGCAGTTTCGCCATTTCTCCGTAACGTCCCCTCAGACTTCCTTCATTAATCTGCATTAACGCACCGCGCTGGACATATTCGAAGACCAATTGCGGCCGCTTCTGAAATCCCAGATTGCGTTCTGGATGCGCGATGATCGGAATCTTCTCATTCACAATAAAATTGAATAGTTGCTCTGGCACAAATCGCGGAATCATGTTCATTGGAAATTCGATGAGAAAATACTTTTTATTATTGTTGATCGTGCTGATCTGATGGTTCAATGTTATCTCGGGTTGGGAGTAAATTTCGCAGCCAAGAAAAATCTTCATCTTCAAACCCGCTTGTTTGGCGCGCTGACAGAGCTCTTGATAGGTGGTAAGGATTTTCGGCTCGATCTTGAAATCATTGGGATGCAAAATGTGGGGCGTAGCAACAATGGCTATAATGCCCTCAGCTTCTGCATTTCTTAACATGGTCAATGCATCGTCCCAATTTTCAGCGCCATCATCGATGTAGGGGAGAATATGGGAATGAATGTCTACAAACTTTCGGCTCATGCTGTCGGTCCCGGCTGAAGTAAATAGTCAAAAATTTTTAAAACGCTTGCTACTTGATTCACCCAATCTTGAACGAATGATATTGAAGATTTCGTCCATGGTGGATTCATAAAACGAACATTCGATCTCAAAAGCTGAATTGAAAATAAGCCATCGCTTCTCATTGT
Organism: candidate division KSB1 bacterium; assembly: GCA_034506395.1. Classification (NCBI taxonomy): domain Bacteria; kingdom Pseudomonadati; species Candidatus Zhuqueibacterota bacterium. The sequence goes on from JAPDPQ010000007.1 coordinate 13,535, forward strand.
TGCGAAATTGGAAGGGACCATTTTAAATATGAAGCTGCGATTTCATAGTGAGTCCTAGTTGATTGATTGTGCAAATTTCTCTTGATGAATCGCACCTGCAAATTCTCGAATTAGTCCTTCTTTGGTTTTTTTTTCCAAAACATTACCTGTGACAATGAACGAAGCCCCAGCTTTTGCTTTTTGCTGCGCAACCTCTGGCGTTCTGATTCCCCCTCCAACAATAATCGGCAGCGAACAACCAGCAGCCACCGCCTGGATCATTTCGTCGGGCACGGGCTGAAGCGCGCCACTGCCGGCTTCGAGATAGATCAATTTCATGCCCAGATATTCGGCAGCCAATGCGTGAGCCACAGCGATCTGCGGTTTATCGCGCGGGATGGGCTTCGTATTGCTCATGAATTCCGCAGACGTCATTTTTCCCGATTCGATCAACATATAGCCAGTTGCGATCGCCTCCAGATTCAGCATCTTGACAATGGGGGCGCCCATCACATGTTGGCCGATGAGCAAATCGGGGTTTCGACCGCTAATAACAGACATAAATAGAATGGCATCGGCATGGCGGGAGATCTGTTGCACCCCGCCTGGAAAGATGATCACCGGAATTTTCACCGCGGCTTTGACCTGCCTGACCAGCTCATCGAAAATCGGGGTGCTCAATAAGCTTCCACCGATGAAAATTATGTCAGCATCCTCCTGCTCTGCTCGCATCGCCAACTTCACACTTTCTTGGAGTGAGAGCTTATCCGGATCAATCAGGACAATGTAACCAGCACCGCGTCTTGCTCGAATTTCCAAGAGTCGGTTATACGTTTGCATCCGTATCCTTATCGATTTAAGCTCAATAAGAATTCCCTGAACAACAACTATTCGGTTTTTAGGAATGGGATTGAACCGGCGAATTGGGGATTTTGAAAATTAATTATGGTTTGCAAGGATTTGACAACATGGCGCATAACAACCAACTGCAAGTGTCTAGCTGTTAATTTGAGGATAAATCGTACCCACCAATTTGCCTGTAATCCCGCCGTCTATTATTGATGAATTAGACTCTTTGGTTTGCTATTCGTTTTCTAACGATTTTCTCTGTCTCAGCCAATGCCAGTTCAAACCTATCCAGGTCTTTGGCACCGGCCAATGCCATGTGCGGCCGACCACCACCGCTGCCGCCAGCGATCGAGGCCACTTCCTTCACGATATCGCCAGCTTTTAAATTGTGCTGTCGGATCAAATCATCGGTCACCACGCAAAGGAAATTGATCTTGCTATCGAGAATCATCCCAAGCAGTCCGACTCCGCTCTTCAATCGCTCTCTCAAAACGTCGCCGACCTGTTTCAATTGATCGATAGAATCGAACTGGACGGATTTCACCACTAAAGCGATATGATCGAGGTAACGCGCTTGCTTAATCCAGTCATCAATCATTGAATAAGATGTCTGAATCCGCAGTTGTTGTAGCTGTTTTTCGAGCGATCTGTTTTGATCAAGCAGTTCTCGAACGCGATCGGTCAATTCTGCCGCTGGTGCATTTAATTGTTCAGCAAGCGCTTCAATGATGCTTCGATCCTCTAATGATCGACGATAAGCCTCCTCCCCGGTAATCGCCTCAATGCGTCGGATTCCGGCTGCCACGCTGGATTCGGAAACGATGCGAAACATCCCAATTTGACCAGTCGCTGTCACATGCGTTCCACCACACAACTCCATACTGAAGTCGTCGATTTTGATGACCCGCACCCGCTCACCATATTTTTCGCCGAACAGTGCCATCGCGCCCATATTCCGCGCCTCATCAAATGAGGTATAAAATATCTGCAATGGGATGTTTTCCCAGATTTTTTCATTGACGATTCGTTCAATTTTTTTCAACTGCTCTGGCGCAATGCGCTCAAAATGGGTCAGGTCAAATCGCAACCGAAATGGTGTGACCAATGATCCAGCCTGCTGGACGTGCTTGCCCAATACTTGGCGCAGGGCAGCCTGCAGCAGGTGAGTGGCCGTATGATTGCGCGCAGTGCTCATGCGCTGATCGCGTTTCACCCGCGCTTTTCCAGTCGCAACTGGCACAGGATCTGGCAAAAATCCACGGGCAATATGGACAATTCGATCGGCATAACGAATGGTGTCTGTGACGTTCAGGACAAAATCATCAAATGCGATCTCGCCCTGGTCGCCGACCTGTCCACCAGCCTCGCCGTAAAATGGGGTTTGATCCAGAATCAAATAACAAAAATCTTCTTTTCGTTTCAGCAATCGAATCGTCACATCAGCCTCGAGCTGCTCGTAACCCAAAAACTTGGAATCTGGGCCGCTGGAAATCTTTTCCCATTCATCGAAATTGATATCGATGTCATAATCGAATTTATCTGCCGCGCGGGAACGTTCTCGTTGCCGTTCCATTTCCTGCTGGAAACCAGCTTCATCCACGGTCAAATTTTTCTCCTCAGCCATCAATCGCGTCAAATCGAGCGGGAAACCGTAAGTATCGTACAACCGAAACGCTTCGCTGCCAGGGATTTGGGTGCGACCATCGGCAGCTAACTCGGCCGCCAATTTTTCGAACAATTCGATCCCTCGATCCAATGTCACATTGAATCGTTCCTCTTCAGATTTGATCACCGAGGCGATATATTGATGCTTCTCTTTGATCTCAGGAAATGCTTCGCCCATGACATCCACGACAGTCGGTACCAATTTATAGATCATCGGTTCGTGCAGGTCCAATTTTCTTGCGAACCGAGCGGCGCGACGCAAAATGCGGCGCAATACATAGCCTCTTCCCTCGTTCGATGGCAGAGCCCCATCAGCAATTGCGAAGGTCAATGCGCGCACATGATCCGCGATGACGCGATGCGCCACGCCGTCATTATTTTTCATATACCCCTGTCCCGAAAGCTCTGCGATGTGATTGATGAGGGGGCGAAATAGATCTGTATCATAGTTTGATCCCACCCCCTGGAGCACAGCGACGATCCGCTCAAAACCCATTCCAGTATCCACATGTTTGGCTGGCAGCTCTTTTAACGATCCATCCTCCTCGCGATTATATTGGATAAAAACCAGGTTCCACAATTCAATAAAGCGGGCACAGCCACCATTCACGCGGCACTGATGTCCTGGCACATGTTTTTTATCGCATCGCTCTGGACCCAAATCAATGTGGATTTCAGAACAAGGACCGCAAGGTCCGACCTCTCCCATCTCCCAGAAATTATCTTTCTCATCGAACCGCAGCACCTGATCCTTTCGAATATCAGTTACCTTTTTCCACAACTGCTCTGCTTCATCATCCTCACGAAATACCGTTGCCCAGAGCTTGTCTTTCGGCAGCTTCCAGACCTCGGTCAACAGTTCCCAGGCCCAGGCAATGGCTTCTTTTTTATAATAATCGCCGAACGACCAGTTGCCCAGCATCTCAAAAAATGTATGGTGATAGGTATCCTTGCCGACTTCTTCCAGATCATTGTGCTTACCGCTAACGCGGATGCATTTCTGGGTATTTGCAGCTCGCTTATAATCGCGTTGTTCTAAGCCCAAAAATATATTCTTAAATTGATTCATGCCCGCATTGGTAAACAGCAATGTGGGATCATCGTACGGCACGACCGGCGAACTACGGACGAACTTGTGATCGTAATGTTCGAAAAATTTGATAAAGGATTCTCGGATTTGGTTCGATGTCATCATCACACCCCTTGTTCAAAGCCCAATAAATAATATTTTTAAATCATGGTTTTGTATAAATCATCAAAAAAGTTTGCCATGCTTAATTTTTCAAATGAATATTAATTTGCAAATTTCTCATCGACCAGAGCTTCTTTTAAAAATATGCTCATGTCATCGATTACTTTTAGCGGACTCCTTTCAAAATCAACAATCAACAAGCAAACTCGCTCATATTTCCAGGGCACATCAGTGGGACCTGTCCGATTGGCAATGGCAGAAAAACTTAAAATATATTTTTCGAGATTATACTTTTCCGAAAATTCAACCTCTCTCTGGTCGGCCGCTTTTGAATCATAGCCAATTTTAGGAAGCAAATATAAATACCCTAACACCATGTAAGGAAATCTATTGTGCAAATTCAATGCTTCGGCAAAAATTCTCTCAAATAGGGTATCATAATTTTTGTCTATTGAGCTCAATTGACTTCTAACATTGACTGCCATTACAGGCCCAACTGACACATTATTTCCATTCTGCGGTGGATGAACCATAATATCTTGTTGCTTGGTTTTGGGAAATCCATAGACTTTTTTATCAGTCACAATCCAGCTTGCTTCCACTCGTTTTTTCAGCTCTTCAATCACAAATTCATGCAGTAGATTAATCAGACTTTTTGATCGGATCAGACTGGTGTATTTCCCTTCACGGATTGCCTGCTCATAAACCAACTTCATCTGATTCAGCTTATTCATTAAAAGCTTTTCATCAAATGGCATCTTATTCCTCCGCCGTGGACTTACTTAAAATCGATTCGACAATGCTATCGATTTCTTTAATTTCATCTTTTAGTAACCTCCTTACCTCTGCTCTAATTCGATTTGTTTGGTTCAATTTGATTGCTTTTACCTTCTCCTGACATTTCATGCCATTTGCAGCCAGCTTAAGATGAGATTCATCATCACTACTAAATTTGGGAATGTTAAGCAAAAATGGTCTTCTATGAATGGCACGAGCACCAAATAAACCATTGGGCTGTAATGGCTTGATTAGTTTGCTTATTATGGCAGAATTTAATATGGCAGATAAATAGTTCGCCTCCTCCAGATTTTGGGTTGTAAAGAACCATGTTTTTACATCTAAAATGAGTCCCATCGGAATTAATTTTAGTTGATCTACCTCAAAGGATGGCAGGTTGGATCTATCAATCACACAAGCAACTAAATTGGTGCCAGTCGCATTATAGACCACATTGTATCTTGCATGGTTATTTTGAATCGTTAACAGTCCATTATAATTCAATCGATCAGTCAAGCTGGGAAATCGTTGCTCTGAATTTTTAGTCCTTTTTTCATTCCAGATGAGCTGGGCGTTACGAAACCACCTTGCTGATTGGTCATCTCCATCTTTCTCCAATTTGTCAATATCAATCAATTCATATCCCATAGAATTTTCTTTAATCGGCAAAATAACAGGCCGCAATCGACCAAATCCAAATGGGAAAATTTCCCAGGCTAATAATGTCGCATACAAATATTTCCTATTAATTACTCCCTTTAAAATCACACTCCAAGGATCTTTGACCATCTGCAAAATTTCATCAGACGTTTGTACCAAAATTTTATCGGAATCCGATGCCATGGAAATGAGATCGACAAAATATAATGATCTCGGAAATATGCTGGCCCCGACTTTGAACTTGTCATAATAATAGCTTGCTTTCACTGAGAAATTTGGTGGCGAGTAGTTACTAACTTTGACTACCAATCTCCTTTTTGCATTATTAATTTCATTTTCTGATTGGTTTAATTTCCCACTGTATTGATCTACAAGAACTGGATATCGGGTTTTATCCCCTTTTAATCCAATTAAAACGCAGGCGGGAACATTGAAAAGCGGATTCACTCCGTCCAGATCAATGATCTTTAGCAATTTTATCAGAGGCGTCTCGAATTTTCTGAAATTGACATGATGTTTTGTTCCTGCCAAGACGCTTCTCGGCATCACATAAGCAACAATTCCGCCGTTATCCAAATACAAATCGGCACTCTTGCAGAACAATAGCGTTGCCAATTCCATTTGCGTAAACAAATGGACATCCTGCCGTTCCAGCAAGCCGTATTTTAAAATTTCTCGTTTTAAAAATTGCTGATATCCTTTGCTTTTCAAAGACCTCATCACCACCCAGGGAGGGTTCCCAATCAAAATATCATATTTGTTCAATTTTGCGGAATCCTCAAACAGGTCGGGTGATTTGAGGCTATCCTTGACATAAATCGGAATCTCAATTTCATCTTCGGCATCTATTAGATCATCGATCGCCGAAATATAATTTGCCCTGGCAATAAAGCCCGCAATTGGATTCACATCAAATCCTTGAATACTGCTAACAATTTCTGTCAAAGAACACTTTTCATTTTTAAAAATTTTGATCGCTTGTAAGATGAAACTGCCCGAGCCACAAGCTGGATCTAAAATTTTTGGTAACCTTCCGTCATTTTGCTTTTCCCAGATAGCAAAAGCCTCATTCAAAATTAATTCCACCAACCACTCTGGCGTATAATATTCACCAGCCTTGTGTCGTTGTTGTCGCTGGACGATTTCTTGATAGAGATTGCTGAACAGGTCCTCATTGATTTGTGAAAAATCATAATCCAGCAAATCACTCGATAATTCCTGAAAAAGATTAAAAACAGCTCTGTTAATTTTGGGAATTAGCAGCCAGCCCGAAAAATCTTCACTGAAATTCTTAATTCCTCTATTCTGAAAAAATCGACCATTGAGAATTTCTGTTATCTCAGCCTCTGAGGGCTCAACATAACGATGTTTCGTATACAAAAAACACTTTGCCAAAATAATCAAGTAAACATGATCAATGAATAATGAAACATCAGGTCGATAACCATAAACATTTTCAAAAATTCTTGTCCAATTATCAAAATTAGATTCAGCAATGGGATCGAATTGAACTTTTGTAAATAAATTACCCAATTGCAGCTTAGCCTGCCGATAAAAATCACTCCTGCATCCAAATCGCTCGTTGAAAGCCTGAGCAGAAATTGGAATTTTATTTCTAATGAAACAATTCACTTGCTTTAATGCTAAGCTGCCCTTGGACATATTATCAAACTTTCCGCTTCTAAAAATAATTTCACTCTGTTTTGTTGAGCCCCATCTCGCCTTTACCTTAATTGTCCATTTGCGTTATTACCCTTTCGAATAAAACTTATTCCAATTCCTCCCACCGCTCCATCACTTCCGAAACCGTCTCCCAATCAAACCCGCGTCGGAGCAAAAAATCACTCACTCGTTTTTTAGCCTTGATCGGTTCCAGGCTTTTATAGCGCTTTTTTCGCTGGGCTGCCAACTCCATTGCCACAATTGACTGGTCTTTGTCTTGGTATATTTGCTCAATTGTTTTTTCGATCAATGGTTCTTCCAACCCTTTGTTCTTTAATTCATGGCGCAAATAATGCTCCCCCACAGGACGGGTGAGCATCTGGGTCTGGGCATAACTCTGGGCAAAACGTTGATCATCGAGAAACTTCAGTCGCTTCAATTCAATGATCACCCAGTCGATGATGTCTGCATCATATCCAATCCGTTGCAGCTTGGTTCTGACCTCCTTTTCGCTTCGATCGCGATAGGATAAAAACCGCAAAGCTCGATCTTTGGCCCGCTTTTTTTCCTCGTTGAACAAAATATTTTGGATCTGCTCTTCGGTTAATTGATCCCCCTTTTTTAACCCGAATTGCAATACCACTTCCTGATCCAAACCAAAAGCATATTCATCATCCAAAAAGATCGAACAGCGGTTCTTCCGCTTCTGCTGAGCAGTTATCTGCGTTATCGTTTTAGACATCGATCTGCTATTTTCTTACCAATCCCTCTATGGAGTAGATTTAGGTGAAAAAGATAATTCTAACACTCAGGTCAGGGACGTAGCCCGTCAGCAAGGCACATTGCTGAAATTATTTTATGATTTTAAATATGGTAATTTTGGTAGCTTCTCGTAGAACCAATCTCAGGCATTATCCCATGCTCATATATTTGAACGCTCCGAATTCAATCGAGCGGCCATTATTTGCTACTCGCGGCTTTTTTTTCCTCTTCTGGCGCCTTTTCTTGAAGGATCCCCAGCGCTTTTCTCACCTTGGTTTCGATCTCTTTATAGAGATCAGGATTTTCAATGAGGAACCGCTTAACGTTTTCACGGCCTTGTCCCAGTCGCTCTTCGCCATAAGAGAACCACGTGCCGCTCTTTTCGATGATCCCGTGGTTCACCGCCACGTCGATAATATCACCTTCTTTTGAAATACCAGTGCCATACATGATATCGAATTCTGCTTCGCGAAACGGAGGGGCCATTTTATTCTTGACAATTTTCACTTTGGTTCGATTTCCAACGATCTCTTCCCCTTCCTTGATCGAGGCAGTTTTTCGGATATCAATTCTCACCGAGGCATAAAATTTAAGGGCTCGTCCACCCGTCGTTGTTTCTGGGCTGCCGAACATCACACCGATCTTCTCGCGGATTTGATTGATAAAAATTACGCAAGTATTGGATTTCGAGATTGCTCCAGATAGTTTCCGCATGGCCTGAGACATCAAACGCGCTTGAAGCCCCATCTGTGCATCGCCCATCTCGCCCTCGATCTCGGCACGCGGCACCAACGCGGCCACCGAATCGATCACGATGACATCAATGGCACCACTGCGCACCAACGTTTCGGTAATCTCCAATGCCTGCTCGCCAGTATCCGGCTGGGAAATGAGCAAATTATCAATATCAACTCCGAGATTCTTCGAGTAATTGGCATCCAGTGCATGTTCTGCATCGATGAATGCAGCCAATCCTCCGGCTTTTTGCGCTTCGGCTATAATATGCAACGCCAGCGTCGTCTTGCCTGAAGACTCTGGCCCAAATATCTCTATGATCCTCCCGCGCGGCACTCCGCCAATTCCCAAGGCCGCATCCAGCGAAATCGATCCTGTCGGAATAATCTTCACCCGCTCCTGCAACCGATTATCTCCAAGGCGCATGATCGAGCCTTTGCCGTATTGACGATCAATCTGAGATATCGCTAATTCCAGTGCTTTCAATTTTTCACTGGTCTCATTGGACATTTTTTCCTCCCAATTCATGAATGATAGAAATGCACATCTTCAAAATATCATGTTGTTAAAAGCATTCTTCGACCGATTGGTCGTACTCTTTCAAACGAAAATGATTGCAAAATTAACTGTTCTGAAAATCCGCTAATCGGAAAATCGATGGTTCACTTTGAAATTGCACTATTAGATCGGAAGTTATCAGCAAAAAGATGTTGAGCAGAACTTAACATCAGATCTTTTACTGAACCTTTCTCATGGGCATTTTTCATGAATCATCAAAACTTTTTACCTGGCATTTTAATCAAACAAAATTGCTTCAATGCTGGAAGACCTTGTCCTTTCATTTTGGCATTCGATCTTGAAACCCTATCTCCTTATGGGCAATTTGGATTCGAAGGGGATAATGCTGACCAGCCCTTTCGTCAAAAGAACCTCGCTATCGTTGGCCCAGCGTGATGACCTTCAACGGGGTATAAATAGAGCCGGATGGATGGAGCTCGCTTCGCATGAAGACAAACTTTTCAACCCCGAAATTGCCAGCATGAAAATTATTATGCGCATTCAATCGCTCCATGACTGGATCAATCCCCCGCGGATCTTTTACTCTTCCTAACGTTAGATGTCCAGAGAAAGGCCGATTTTCCTTTTGAAAGCCAAACCGAGCCGTTTCCGCATCGATCCGCGCGGCCAATAATTTCAATTGATCATCGGGTTGGCTCGAAGCGCCTACCCATATGACACGCGGATGCTTCGCGTTTGGAAAGGCGCCGACACCAGCGACATCCACACGAAACGGCGCAATCGTCTCAACTGACCGCTGCAGTTGCGACGCAATTTGGTCAATTAAAGTGGTTTCGGTGTCTCCCAAAAATTTCAATGTTAAATGGATATTTTCTGCCTTAACCCAACTTACCCGGCCGCCCAACGGCTTGAGTTCATTCTGCAATTCAGCAAGTTTAGATCGAATGCCATCTGGAATTTCGATGGCGATGAAGGTACGAATTTTATTCATTGATCTGCCATTTTCTCAGCTTTGAAGCAATCCAATTATTTTTGAGCCCTGGCGCTTTACTTGGAGCTTTTTTTGTCCAAAAAGCTCACAAAAATCCTCGCGCTGCTATTTATTTGGCAGCCTGAAGCAGCAAACGAGCAAGCTCGAAAATGCTACCACTTCAAAAGCACAACAGCTTTAGGATTTCATTGAAGTAAAATATACAATAATCAATACAATTAATCAAGATATTTTTTGGGAGGTCAGATATTGATAGAGCAGCCTCAAGCTTGCGGCTGAGATGCGTTGAACATTCATGGCGGGGTGGAAATTAAATACAAACCGATGCGAGATCAATTGGTTTTCGTCGCATAACGAGATAAAGGTCGTTACATCGAGATTGTCGTCGTGTAAAATCGCAATGGCCAAATCTGAACCGAAGCGCTGGCGAACTTGTTTGGTTAATAATCGGGACGTCTCCAGCGTAATTCTGCTCGATCTGTCGCTCAGATCAGTGACACCTGCAAATCGAACGAAACCCTCGGCAGAGGAAAAGGTTACTCCGGCAATCAAAAATCGCTCGGATTCTGGTAAAGCGGCCAGAATGTCTGTGAGATAACCGTGCGTTCCCCATTCTGCGATGGCGATTGTCTTATTGCCTTGGATCAAGAGCCGAGCGACCACTTGTTCCAGCGTATCGTCGTCATAGCCCCAGATGTAGTCGTGAAATTTCTGATCAAAGATCTGTCGAACCTGGTCAATCCGTTGCTGTATCGCGCTTTCATCGCTCCCCCGGGCAATCAAACGGATATTGACACCTCCGTAACTTGGCAAAAACGCGATACGTACCAATCTCTCTAACTCAGAAATATCTCCCAATTGTTCGAAAATAGTGGATTCGGCAATACCAGTGGTATGAATCACGAGCTTTTTAATTTTATATGCTCTTTTCCCCCTTAGAAAGGGGATGACGAATGATTCCATCATAGCCATCATCTCGGCGGGGACGCCAGGCATGACAAAGAAATATTTTTCGTTTTTTTGAAACATTAGACCAGGCGCTGTGCCAGCAGTGTTCTCAATGATCACCGCATTGTCGGGCACCATCGCCTGCTGTTCGTTGATCTTCGCCATTCGAACGCGCCGGCGGCGAAATCGCGCTCGGATAGCTTGTAATATCGATTCGTTAAGAATCAATTTTGAATGAAAGTAATCAGCAACCACTTTTTTCGTAATATCATCGTGGGTCGGACCCAATCCGCCAGTCGCAATGATGATGTCCACGCGACTTTCCGCCTGCCTAAGCGCCTCTCGGATATGAGCTTCATTATCTCCAACTACAGTGACCCATTCGATTTCATGGCCAATGTCTGTGAGTTTTTCAGCGATGTAAGCGGCATTGGTGTTAACAATTTGCCCGATCAGCAATTCATCCCCAATAGATATGATCTCAATTTTCATTATCACACCTGTTAAAAGATCCAGCGGCCAAATTGGATCATAAGGTTCGCATAAATTCCGGCGATGATATCATCCATCATAATTCCCCAGCCTCCAGGGAGGCGCTCGCTCTGCTGGGCTGGAAATGGTTTCACAATATCAAATATGCGAAATAAGACAAAGGCGAAAATCAAAAGCTTCGTCGTCTTCGGGATGGCGATCAAGGCGATCAGCATCCCAACAACCTCATCGATGACGATGATCCCGGGATCACGGCCAAGCGTTGGCCCTAATCGACTGACCACTTCTTGTTCAACAACTGAAGCAGAATAAACCCCAGCCACCATCAACACTGCAATAGTCAAGATAAAAAGTATGGGGCTTGGCGTAGGCAAAATCCCAAACAGAATCAATGCCAAGAGCGCGCCCATGGTTCCTTGAGCGATCGGAAAATAGCCAACTCCAGCTCCAGTGGCGACAAATCTTATCAATACTTTCATGAAATGTTCTTTCGCATCTTTAGTAATTGCCCGATAACGATTCTGATAAGCTGGCCTTCTGAGCAATTCCTATTGAATCCTCTGAAATGCCAAGCGTTCTACCGAAATATTCAAAGATATGAATAGACCGATTGATAATAGGTTCACTCACAAACTCCATGGGGATCAATGCCTAATTTTGTTGCTAAGCCATAATAAGGTTGCTCGCTAAGTTCGTTTCCTCGCCAATACTCTCCATCGACCAACAATTTGAGATAATCCATCTATCCGCACCGAAAACATGCTCCGCGGTGACAGGCTGTTAATTGAATTTATTCTTTATCTGCTTTTTTCAGGCTTTTGGAATTTACATTTAAGAATCCCATAGTAATGCCTGCGGATCTAGGCAGTTTCTGACTTGAGAATTGAATGATCAAAAAATTTGGTTTTCACGATTTGTAGATTTCTGCCATACAATTATTATGCATAAGCGCATATCAGATTGAAGAAAGCGAACTATTTAAATAGGGAACATTACGAATGAAGCCTATGGAGTTCCATCTAATTCTAAGAGTAATTCGAAGGGATGACGGCATGGTAGCAAGCTTTGATGATGGATATTAAATGAGCACGATTTTCTATTAAATATCGAAGCCCAGTATAAACGGTCAGAAAGACGACGACCCATAACAATAGGTCGATGATTTTTAATTTCTGGACAGCCGTCAAAATGCGAAATGTCTGGCCATTATAAATCGAGTAATGATCCAGCAGATACACTACATAAATGACGAACACCGAAACCATCTGGAGAAAAGTTTTGGCTCGCGCGAGGCCGCTGGTCACCACTGGTCGCGTGGTAAATAAAGCGTAAGAGCGAAGGCCAGTAATTAAAAAATCGCGCACCACTATTACCACCACGATCCACAATTTCACATATCCCTGGTAATAGAATGCAATGAAAGCAGAGGAAACGAGAATCTTATCGGCCAACGGGTCAAAAAACTTACCGAACTGACTGACCTTACCCAATTTTTTCGCGAAGTAGCCATCGTACCAATCGGTGAGGCTGGCGATGATGAATACCAGAAACGATAGCAACTTCAAGGTCAAACTATTATGAAAAAACAACAGCAAAAAGACTGGGGTCAAAATCACTCGCAGCAAAGTTAATTGCGTTGGCAAATTCATAGCGATTTACCCATCTCTCGGTTTGCAGTTCGAATGCTTGCTCTACAATTGTGCCATCGGCGATCGGGCCGATTCTCATCTCCCTCGGTATCTGTGAGATCTTAATGCATGAGATCCAACCTGAGGTTGGCTTGGTTCACATTATCTCTAAAAAGTACCAGAACGAAAACTCACCTTTTAGCCATTTCAACTGGAGGGAGAAATTTATAAGTTTAACAATTTAGTAAGCAGATCCCTTACCTCGTTCAAAATGACATCGTTAATTCAAATTTCATGGCGTTCGTTCGGGCACTAAATCGCATGAACAACGCTATTTGGACTTAACATCCTGAGAGAAAGGAGGCCACTTTTTATTGTTTTATTCGATGATGGACCTCACTCTCATCGCCCCCTCAATGAAAAGAAATACCTTCCAGAGGCTTAAGTGCATCTGGAAGGTATGACTCGATCAAATTAAGCAGATTCGCCGCACAGTGCTAATAATTCGTTCCAGCGTCGATCAACTTCCTGCTGAGCTTGTTCCAACAAATGTTTGTTCTCCTCTTGATGCAAATGTCGAAACCGACCTTGATGTTTAGTCCATTCCGAGATTGGCAATTTCTCTTTCGGCTTATAAGTTAATTTGCGTTTGCCGTTCTCAAATTCATAAAGCGGCCAAAAGCAAGTTTCCACCGCCAGACGCGCCATCTCCAGCCCCATATCACTGGGGAATCGCCAGCCAGGCGGGCACGGAGCGAGGACATTAATAAACGCTGGCCCTTCAATGCTCAATGCCTTTTCGACTTTTCGATTTAAATCCCGCCAATGGCTGGGAGAAGCCTGCGCGGCATATGCCACATCGTGGGCAATGATGATTTCGGTCAGCTTTTTGGGGTACTGCTTCTTGCCCTTATGGACCTTGCCAACAGGTGCGGTTTTGGTATCAGCAGCAAACGGCGTTGCACTGGAGCGCTGAATGCCGGTGTTCATATAGGCTTCGTTGTCATAACATACATAGAGCATATTATGTCCCCGCTCCATTGCCCCAGAAAGCGATTGGAGGCCGATATCGTACGTGCCTCCATCGCCGCCAAAGGCGATGAACTTGATATCTTTAGTCACCTTGCCTTTTCGCTTCAAAACCTGATAAGCGGCCTCGACCCCGCTTATTGTAGCGGCTGAATTTTCAAATGCGTTATGGATAAATGGGATATTCCAAGCTGTATAAGGAAAAATGGTAGTTACCACCTCCATACACCCAGTCGCACAGCCAGCAACCACATATCCAGGAGCCGACCGGAGCACCTGATGGAAGGCGAGGGCTGGAATGCAACCAGCGCAAGCGCGATGCCCAGGAGACAGCTTCGGCTCCCGAGCCGCTAACTCTTTCAGACTTGCCATATATTTAAACCTCCAGGAATCTTTTCTTGATAAGATGTCATTTGTTTTCTGAATTCGATCTTAATGACTGGATTGGTAAAACAAATTTTGTCTATGCCATCATATCGAACAATTATTGTTTCGCCGAATCCTTAACCAATTATTGAATCACCCAGTTGATCAAGCGGAAGTGGAATTCCAATTGCTTCTGATAGGCTTAATCCCTCAATCCGAGGAATCTTAGCTCTTCACCGATGCGTCCAGATTTGACGATATTTTTCAAGTCATCAAATGCGGATTTGATCTGGGCTTTGTCAATATCTCGGCCACCAAGGCCATAGATATAATTAATCACGGGGAGGTTCACGCCATTCCCATACAATGTCGCACGGACATCTGTATAGACAGGGCCTCCGAAGGTCCCGAACGACACTGCGCGATCCAGCACTGCCACAGCTTTCAGCTTTTTCAGCGCCGCACGAATCGCATCATACGGGAAAGGACGATAGACGCGGATTTTAATTAGACCGACCTTTTCGCCAGCATCTCGAAGGTCGTCCACGACATCTTTAGCAGTACCGACTGACGATCCCATTAAAATAATCGCGCGTTCCGCATCATCGAGACGATATTCCTCAATCAGCCCATAGCGCCGGCCCGAGAGCTTGGCGAATTCACCGGCCACTTGCTCGATCACTGGAAATACCTGCGTCATTGCATGGATCTGCTGTCGCTTATGTTCAAAATAATAGTCTTGCAAATCCAACGGACCAACGGTGATCGGATGATCAACATCCAACAGGGCATGTTCTGGGTGATAATCCCCCACGAATTTTTTCACCACGTCATCATCCAATAATTCAACCCGCTCAAGCGTATGACTGAGGATAAAACCATCCAGAGTGATCATGGTCGGCAATAAAATATTTTTATGCTCTGAGATTTTCACTGCCATCAATGCATTATCATACGCCTCCTGGCAATTCTCAGAAAAAATCTGAATCCACCCAGAATCGCGACAGCCCATGGTATCGCTATGGTCACAATGAATATTAATCGGACCACTCAAGGCGCGATTGATCACTGGCATAACAATCGGCAGCCGAAGCGAGGCAGCAATATAAACGATTTCCCACATCAGAGCAAGACCGTTGGCACTGGTAGCTGTCATGGCTCTGGCACCTGCCGCAGCCGCACCTACGGTCGCACTCATGGCGCTATGCTCAGATTCAGTCAACACCAATTCAGTATCCACCAGACCATCGGCATGGAACTCTGCAAATTGATGCATCAATTCAGTCTGGGGCGTAATGGGATAAGCCGCAACCACATCAGGATTGATCTGCCGCATGGCATGCGCCACCGCTTCATTTCCTGATAAGCCCATTATAGTTGGCATAATTTATATTCCTCCATAAAATCATATTCAAAACCAGCAACGTCTCTTCATCTTTCGTAGCAATTAAAACCAGTTATTACTGGTGGGGGCATCTAACTAACAATATCAGAACTCGGCCTGCATTTCAATGGCATGAGCCTTTTCAGGGCAGACCTTTGCGCATAGCCCACAACCTTTGCAATAATCATAATCGATGCCAGTTACTTTTCCATCCATCACCATAATGCAAGGCTCAGGACAAGCGTTCCAGCAAGCCAGACATTGAATGCAACGCTCCTCGAACCAGATCGGCTTGAACGAACGCCATGAGCCAGTCTTATAGCGCCTCGAAGCCCCAGGTTCTAATATCAATCCACCGATCGGTATTTCTTTCCAAGATTTTTCACTCATATCTCCTTAACCTCCTCATAAGCACGTTTTACCGCCCGAATATTTTTGTCGATCACCTGCTGACTGAACTTATGCATGAACTTTTTCGTCAACCCTTTCACCAAAGTATCCATTTGCATCAACCCAGTAGCCTTCATTAAAGCGCCCAGCATGACGGTGTTTGGAATGGGGCGGCCAAGCTCCTCTTGAGCAATCTGATTGGCATTCAATAGAAAAATCTTTCGATCTGAAGCTTTTAGCTTCTTCTTTATTTCCTCTTTTGTCATCGTAGTATTGAAAATCAGAATACTATTGGGCTTCGTCCCTTCAGTGACATCGATTGTATCTAATAGCGTCTGATCCAATACGATTACAACATCAGGATTCTGAATTGCACTATGAATTCGAATCGGTTCGTCAGAGATTCTTGTGAAACCACGAACTGGTGCGCCGGTGCGCTCTGGACCGTACTCGGGAAATGCCTGCCCATATTTCCCCTCGGCAATAGCTGCTTCAGCCAGCAGCAACGCCGCGGTCTTAGCGCCTTGACCACCACGTCCGTGCCATCTTACTTCGATTAAATTTGCCACTTCATGTTCCTCCAATATGTTTCATGCTATCATTTCACAACTGCTATCATCATTTCTGATTAATCCAATCGATCTCCAATTCGATTGGGTAAGCATACGAGCAAAATGCTTGTCAAGAAACTTACGCGCTGGAACCATTAAGTTTCCCAATGAAACAAAATTTAAGATAGCGCCCTTTCAGTTATTACCGTGTCCTTCCCTATACCACCTAAAACGTTCAGCTATTGACACTCAATAGCTGATTCTCCCCTCCAATGCGCGCATCAGCGTGATCTCATCCGCGTATTCCAGATCTGTTCCTACGGGAATCCCTCGGGCGATGCGAGTGATCTTTATCCCCAGCGGTTTAATTAACTTGGAAAGGTAAAGAGCGGTTGCCTCGCCCTCAACATTAGGATTATTGGCCAATATCACCTCTTTCACATCACCAGTCAATCGCGCTAGCAGCTCTTTGATTTTCAAATCATCTGGCCCAATTCCGTCCAGTGGTGAAAGCGCTCCTCCCAACACATGATATAGCCCACGATATTCCCCAGTCTTTTCCAATGCAATCACATCATTGGCTTCCTCTACCACGCAGATCGTGGTCCGATCGCGCCGCTCATCAGTGCAAATAGCGCAAGGGTTGGTTTCTGTAATAGTGAAGCATACGGAGCAATAAGAAGCTTTGTCTTTGACCTCCACCAAAGACTTTGCCAGCGCAATAACCTCTTCGCGGGGGATTTTTAATAAATAAAATACCAATCGCTGAGCCGATTTTTTCCCAATCCCTGGGAGCTTGGATAGCTCATCCACGGCTCGCTGCATGGAAGTTGAAAGATACCCAGTTGACATGAACTTGTTGGAAAAAACTTAATGAATTCGATTTTAATTTCAATGAAATCGGTTCCGAGCTCTTATAGCCCGAGGCCCGGAATTTTCAAACCCTCAGGGATATTGCTTAAAACGCCGCCAGTGATTTTGCTCATCTCCTCATTTGCCAATTCGGTAGACCGATCCAGCGCTTGATTCACTGCGGCCACGATTAAATTTTCGAGCATCTCCACATCTTTAGATTCAAACACCTCTTTTTCAATTTTGACGCTCAAAATTTGCTGCCGACCATTGGCCACCACTTCCACCATGCCTCCGCCAGCCGACCCAATCACTTTCATATTGGCCAATTCTTGCTTCATCTTTAAAATATCTTCCTGCAACTTTTGGGCTTGCTTAAACAAGGTACCAAGACCCAGATTCTTCATGGAATTTTCTCCCGTTTATATAGTGATTTTTCAAATCAAATTTCAATGCCAAATGTAGAAGATTCTAACTGATGCTTTAAACTAAAGTTCCCTAATTATCGGACCAGTTCCCCATCGAACTCCTCGATGATCGTCTTGATCAATGGTATCTTCTGTCCCAATTTATCGATGTAACTATTGCCATTCCCTGATCCTGGTGTTACGTTCGGGCCTTCGGCCTGGACACAGCGAATCCGCAATGGGACATGAAGCAATTCGGCCAATATCAACTCAATTTCCTTGCGGTTGCGATGAATGGAATGGATATGAAAACTGTTCTCCATACCGAACACGACAACCAATTCGTTGCCCTCAATTCGATCCGGCAAACCCTCGTTCAGAAATGATCCCAGCGCGATCTTTCTCTTTTTGATCTCCTCGATAATCATGCCCCATCGATCTTTGACCATTTCAATTCCGATTACAGGCGTGGCGGCTCGGTTCGATGACCCGTTGGTGTCAGCCGCAGGTGTCGATTTCGCTTGGTTGGTCGCTGGGGTCATTGTCACCAGGGAAGCGTCACGAACGACTTGAGCCTGGGGCTGAGGACTTTTTTTTTGATCGCTCAGCATCGTGTTGGGTGGCAGCGCAGCATCCTGACCTGTTGCAATCGTATTTATCGACGGTCCCTGTAGCACCTTTGCTTTGAGAACATCGATCCCTTCGATCAGCGAATCGATCTTTTGGACTTTATCCAATTGAATCATTTTGGTAACGATCATTTCCAAAAACAGCCGAGGATTGGCGCTCCGCTTGATCGCATTTTGTGCGTCTGATGCAATTTGGATCAATCGCAACAGATCTGGCTCATCAAATTGTTCAGCGAGAGCTTTGTAGCGCTGCCGAAAGTGGTCTGCCGCCTCGACAAACTCCACAGATCCGACCGCTTTGGTCACCAAGATATTTCGGAAATGCTCATTGGCTCCATTAAGAAACTCACTGAGATCATAGCCATTATAGAAAACATCCTCAACGATCTGAAAGCCAGCTTTCAAATCGCGACGAAAGATGGCGTCGGATAAATTGAAAAAGATGTTCCAATCGATGACGCCCAAAATCTCACGGATATCCTCCGCTCGAATCTTATTCCCGCAAAAAGATATGACTTGATCCAGCAAACTTTGACTATCCCGCATACTCCCTTCTGCTTTCCGGGCGATCAATAATAGCGATTCATCATCGATATCGATCTGTTCCTGCTGACAAATTAGCCGCAGTTGCTCTATAATCTCATGAGTGGAAATTCGCTTAAAATCAAATCGCTGACACCGGGAGATAATAGTTGCAGGGACTTTGTGGGGCTCGGTAGTGGCAAATATAAACAGTACCCGCGACGGGGGTTCTTCCAATGTCTTCAGTAGTGCATTGAACGCCTCTGTGGTGAGCATGTGCACTTCGTCGATAATATAGATTTTATATTTGCCAGGGTTAGGAGCATACTTCAAACTTTCGCGCAAATTGCGAACTTCGTCGATTCCGCGATTGGATGCACCATCAATTTCTAATACGTCGAGGCTCCGGCCTTCTGTGATGTCTAGGCAACTGTCGCATTCATTGCAAGGGTTCTCGCTTGGGCCCTTAGTACAATTGATCGCCTTAGCTAGAATTCGGGCAATGGTGGTCTTGCCAATCCCTCGAGGGCCAGCAAATAAATAGGCATTTGCTAACCGCCTGGTTCGCAGCGCATTCTGAAGCGTTAGCACCACATGCTTTTGATTGATGACATCATCGAATTTTTGGGGACGCCATTTTCGCGCTAACACCAGATAAGACATTGCTACTTGCCTCCACTCCTCGAGCCAAAGAGCCCAAACTTATTCCAAAGCTTTCAACGTTGCCACAATAGTTTGACTACCTCAGCGATTACTGGCCGCGCAATCGATTGTTCACTTGTTCGTGAAATGATTCCATGCCCCGGGTTCCCGATTGAAGCAATTGGTTATGTACCGCGCCGCATGATAAAGTTAAGGGACAATAGATATTGTCCCAATTTTCACTGTCAGCCAGGCGAATAAATAAACGGCTGTGCACCTTGCTCCGATCCCTCCTTTCAGATCAAGGCGCTTCGCAGCCAGCTCCAACCAAGCTACCCTACGGCACATAGAGCGTCCTGCTTACCGTTGCTACCTTCCGATCCTGGCGGGGTTCGGCAGTGCTCCATTGCGCAGGACTTAGTTATCAACACCACTTACGAAGAGCCAAGACCCGACGAGCAAACCTCGGCAAGGAATTCGACCCTGCTATAGCGGATTGCAGGTTACAGGGCACCGCTAGCTCCCCGTCTAGCACAGCCTGGTGGAGCAGAAGGGAGTTGAACCCTCGACCTCCAGAGTGCGATTCTGGCGCTCTCCCAACTGAGCTACTGCCCCAATGAAAGTCTAAACGTATTTCAGAATACCGTATCGCGGCCGATTTACCAATTGCTGCGAAAAGTATATTTAATGTCAGCCGAAAATACCGCCTCGAAGCTGGCGGAGAGAGAGGGATTCGAACCCTCGGAGAAGCTTTTGGCCCCTCACACGATTTCCAATCGTGCCCGTTCAACCAACTCCGGCATCTCTCCCTATCTCAATTTGAAGAAACTTTAGCGGAGAGGGGGGGATTCGAACCCCCGTTCACCGTAAGGCGAAAACGGTTTTCGAGACCGCCCCGATCAACCACTCCGGCACCTCTCCATGGCTGCTTTCAATCCCGATGTTTAACTTGTTCAGCGCTTTTAGCTGATAGCCTGGCTGCTTTGATGCTCGGATGCTTAATTCTCAGAATTAGAGAATCGATTGTCCCTCAATTTTGCAAAAAAATCCTTTAAAATTGATTCGCATCTCGCCTGCAAAATTCCTGGAATGACCGTCACCGAAGCATGAAGTCGGTCGTTCTGCAAAATATTTATCGTTGAACCACAGGCACCAAACCGCGGATCGCTAGCTCCAAAGACCACAGATCGAATTCTCGAGTTAAGAATCGCGCCCGCACACATTGCACACGGCTCGAGGGTAACGTAAAGGGAAGCATTTTCCAGACGCCAGGAAGCAAGATAATTTGCCGCCGCTGTGATTGCCAAAATTTCTGCATGGGCCGTTGGATCCTGGAGTGTTTCAATTAGATTATGCCCCCGACCAATAACTCGGTTCTCATATACCACCACCGCTCCGACTGGAACCTCCTTTTTCCGATAGGCTTTCTCCGCTTCTAAAAAAGCCTGTTCCATCCATTTGTCATGTTCCCGCACCAAATTGGTCACATCCGTCAAAGCAGTTTTCATACCGATCTGCTATGCAATAAAGACCAGTCTCTGGTCCAATCGAACCATTTTTGCCTCGTACGCCCGGAGGGAATCGAACCCCCAACCTTCTGGTCCGTAGCCAGACGCTCTATCCAATTGAGCTACGGGCGCTTAATTCAGTCGTTGAACAAATAAAAAATCCAACCATTCAGCCAACCGACTAATTGTAGCGCGTACGGGAGTCGAACCCGTGTTACCGACGTGAGAGGCCGGCGTCCTAGGCCACTAGACGAACGCGCCATCGCTTAATCACACTGAACAAGTGCTTCCGGTTGTCTGAAAAAGCAGTCGCTCATGGTACGCCCGGAGGGACTTGAACCCCCAACCCTCTGATCCGAAGTCAGATGCTCTATCCAATTGAGCTACGGGCGCACTCTTAGGGAATAAAGCGAAGGGAAAGATGATCAGACCATTTCCCAACCGCACGATTACCTCATTCCCAAATAAACCAACTTGGCTGGGGAGCAGGGATTCGAACCCCGATTCCATGGTCCAGAGCCACGTGTCCTGCCGTTGAACGACTCCCCAATCTCAAAATTTAAAAATGCGTTCTCAATTTTAAAACGATATATCAGTGAACCTATTTCATATTTAAAAATAAATTTTTCGGCGATCGATCATTTATCACTCTCTAACCAGTTAATTGCCCGTTCGATTCGCCTAATCACAGTTTCTTTGCCCAATAGCGCCATCAAGTCGAATAGGCTTGGGCTCACTCCAAATCCAGTTAGGGCCAATCGTGTCGGATGAATCAGCTTGGCAGCGCTGATTGACAATTCGTCCGCCAGTTTTCTGATCGCATGTTCTATGCTCATTGCATCAAATTGTTCCAGCGCTACCAACCGATCCTGCTCTTCTCTTAATCGATCAACAACTTCTTGCTCTTCCCAATACTTTTTCACCGCTTCCTGATCATATTGTTCTGGGTCACGGAACAAATAATAGCCTAATGTGGCAAAATCAGTCAATCTTTTAATTTTGGGCTTCAGCAGCGAAAGCGCTTTCTTGATATAGATCTCGTTAACCTGGTGATTGTGGAGTAGATCTTGCTGCTGCAAAATTGGTACTACGCGCTGAACTAATTCATCATCGTTCATTCGGCTAATGTACTCGCCATTCATCCAGACCAGCTTGGCCTCATCA
This sequence comes from candidate division KSB1 bacterium, assembly GCA_034506395.1. NCBI lineage: Bacteria > Pseudomonadati > Candidatus Zhuqueibacterota bacterium. The sequence continues at coordinate 35,838 of JAPDPQ010000007.1, forward strand.
AACACCGCACTTTTTTTGGAGATTGCCTTGAGGCTAAAGCTTTCAATCAATTCAGTCTGAGTCATGATTTCACGATCATCGCCAGGCGACCACCCAAGCAACGCCAGAAAATTGAGCATCGCCTCAGGCAAATAACCTGCTGCTTGATATTCGGATACCGAGGTCGCACCATGCCGCTTACTTAACCGCTTTTTATCTGGACCAAGAATCAACGGGACATGGGCAAACTTCGGAGCGTTCCAACCCAGCGCTTGATAGATCAGAATTTGCTTGGGCGTATTGGACAAATGATCATCCCCACGAATTACATGGCTAATAGCCATATCATGATCATCCACTACCACTGCAAAATTGTATGTTGGAATCCCATCTGATCGGAGGATGATAAAATCATCTATCGTTTTATTGTCAACTGTCAAAGAACCATGAACTTCATCAGAGAAATGAGTTTGACCCGGATTTACCTTTAAACGGACGACGCGGGATTTTCCCTCGTTCTCCAATTTTTGACGTTCTTGCAGCGAAAGGTATCGGCAGTGACCGTCGTAACGATATGCCCGTTCGTCATGCTCGTCCAACTCTTTTCGACTGGCCAGCCGCTGGTGATCACAATAGCAATAATAAGCGTGATTGTTATCAATGAGCTGCTGCGCGATCTGTTGATAGCGCGATAGCCGCTGAGACTGAAAAATCGGCGGCTCATCCCAATTCAATCCCAACCAGGTCAAACCATCATAGATCGCTTGAACCATCTTCGGATCCGAGCGAGCGAAATCGGTGTCCTCGATCCGTAATAAAAACTTCCCCCCCTCATGCCTGGCAAATAACCAATTGAAAATGGCCGTCCTTGCGCCCCCAATGTGGAGATAGCCAGTAGGGCTTGGAGCAAAACGAACGCGAACTCGATCTTTTGATTCCAACTGTTCCATTAAAAAACCGATTATTCTCCTTTAGCCCTGTCAATCTCCCACATAAAGCTATGATAATTTCATATGAAAAAAAGCCGTTATCTTTAAATAGCCGTTGTAACGGCTTGCGGAGAGGGAGGGATTCGAACCCTCGGTAGCTCTAACGAACTACAACGGCTTAGCAGGCCGCCCCGTTCGACCACTCCGGCACCTCTCCAAGCTCGCTGATAAGCAGCCCTATTGGCGGAGGACGAGGGACTCGAACCCCCATGTCCACAAGGGACGGCGGTTTTCAAGACCGCTGCCTTACCAATTAGGTCTAGTCCTCCAAAGGTTGAAATATACAAACTTTTCAATTCTTAGTCAATAAATTTTTTGATCAAATTGGATATTTTACCGAAACAGCTTTGTCAACCAGCTCATATCTTGATCAATGGCATTATGCGGGCAGGTTTCATCACAACAGAAGCAGCTAATGCATTTTTTATAATCTATGATGGGAAAGCCATCCCGAGAACTCATCGCCTGGGTAGGACAAATTTTGATACAAGCCCCACAACGTTTGCAACGATCGATGCTTGGTTTTGGGCGCACCCAAACCAATTTGCCTAATAATTTTACCACTCCCCCTGGCACATAGTGAAGCAGTCGGTTAGCAGGAAGCTCAATCGAGTTAGGCTCGATCAAGGGCAAGGGATCACCTACCAACTCAATCCTTCGCAGATCAGCCTCGCCCAAGCCGCGGTGATACGCATAGGATGTTGTTAAAACTTCTCCATGATCAAAACCAATTAGCCTGGCAGCAACGCTATCCAGGGCTACGGCATCGCAACTTGCCAATATGAGCCCCAGATGTCTCGGTGTGCCGGCAGAAGGCCCATTGCCCTCCATCATCTCAACCGCATCCATAATGCTCAATCTCGGTTGCACGGCCTGAAAAACATCCACAATGATCTCTGCAAATTGCTCGACTTTGGGGTGCTGTTTATGATATTCGCTTTTTTGAAAACCCGGAATGGAACCAAACATATTTTTAATCGCGCCAGTATATAAGGTCAAATTGTGCGTCTTTAGTTTGCAGATATTGATCACCAGATCAGCTTCAGCAATTGCCCGAGCAATAAAATAGGATCTCCCATTGACCCGGCGTTCGATCACCCCTTTCTTCTCCAATTGAACCAACTGAGCTCCAGTTTGTTTGGCCACTTGTTCCATCCCAGTGATGCGCCAATATTCTTCGATCGGCCGTGAGATGCCAGCCGGGCTATCCCCAATAGTGACAGTCGCCCCGAGTCGCATAATTCGCTCAACGATCGCTTGAACAATGGAAGGATGGGTCGTTGCAGCCCGCTCCGGCGGCTTTGCAGCCAATAAATTCGGCTTCACGTGCACCTGCATCCCTGGGGCAACAAATTGATCCAACCCGCCAACTAACCGAGCTACCTGATCAATGGCCAAATCGACTAAACCATGATCGTAATTCTGACAATGAACGACTGCAACGGTGCTTTTGCAATTGCCCTGTTGAGCTTTTAATTGCGATAATCTCATTAACTCATTTCCCCCTAAAAACTCACAGCCGAACAAACAATTTCCCGGGGAGTTGCTTCACCAGGTCTCTGAATTCTAGCGGTAACAGGGCCGATAATGTTTCCGCTGTCGATTTTCCAATGGCTGCAGAGAGCAGATCAATATGAATTGGCTCATGGCTCAGCCGACTCAATAACAGTTTCTCAAGGTCTGATAAATCGGCAGGCAATTCCTTGGCCCGCATCTCCTCTTCTTTCAAGAATTTTTTCAATTGTGGTTCCAATTCGATCAAAATATCCTTGGAATCGGTGATGAGTTTGGCGCCATCTTTGATAAGCTGATTCGTCCCAGCGCTTTTTGGACTATTAATATTCCCAGGGACCGCGAAGACTTCACGGCTTTGCTCCAAAGCATAGTTAGCTGTGAGCAGTGCCCCGCTTTTGGTCCCTGCCTCCACAACGACCGTCCCGAGCGAAAGCCCAGACACGATGCGATTCCGCCGAGGAAAATTCACGGCATCGGGTTTGGTGCCCAATGGAAATTCAGAGACAAGTGCCCCCTGCTCAATGATCTTGTCCGCTAGCTTTTTATTCTCCGGGGGATAAATATAATCCAGCCCGCACCCCATCACTGCTAACGTTCGCCCACCAACGCGCAGTGCAGCTTCATGACTGATGGTATCGATGCCTCGAGCCAACCCACTCACAATCACTAGGCCCTTTTGCGCCAATTCTACTGCTATTTTCTCAGCCACCAATTTTCCATAGCTGCTCGGCAGTCGCGTCCCTACCATGGCGATTGCATACCGATCGGTCTTTTGCAAACTCCCCTTCATGAAAATGAAAGCCGGCGGATCATAGATGCGCTTCAAGTTTTCGGGATAGCGATCATCCCAGAAATCAATCATCTCGATACCCATTTTGGCAGCTCGATCAAGTTGTTTTGCCCCGAATTCAAAATCCCGATATGCCTTAATGTGTTGCGCGATTTTCAGCTCAATACCATCAACTTCACAAAGCTGCTTAATCGATGCCGAGAAAATTAATTCAGTCGACTTAAAATGTGCGACCAGCGACCGAATTCGGGTCGCGCCAATTCCAGGAATCGCAGAGAGGTTGATCAATTGTTCTTTATTAATATACATCTGCTTGGCTTGCTAATTAAATTTTTCTAAATTTTATTCTGGTTGAAAAGTTTTTAACAGGGGCATTTATAACCAATGCAATTGAATATTTGACCGCATTCTGATAGGGTTGAATCGATTGCGTTAATTATACGATAAAATTTTTTGCAAAGCAAGAAAAAAAATGGTAGAAATTTGAAGCGTTCTTATCTTATTGTTGAACAATTAATCTAAATTAACTGAGTACAAATTTATTAAATAAAAAACCGCTCAATTTCTTGCTATTGAAAAGAGCGGCTTGTATTTTTGCCATCAATTAAAGATGTCGTTTTAAAGCTCAAAATATGTTTTATTAGCGAAGCAATGTCATTTTACCAACTCTTATTTCCTTTCCAGCTTGAACTTGGTAAAAATAAATTCCATTGGGTAATATGTTTCCAAAATTATCTTGGCCATTCCAGGTGATTGAATGATTGCAAGGCGGTTGTTCTCTTTCATCAAATATATAGACTATCTGACCTAGCAGGTTAAAAATCTTAATTGATACCGGTGCTGAAGTTGGTAGAGAATAATTGATCTTCGTCCCTGATAAACTCAGCTGCGGCGAAAATGGATTGGGATAATTTTGCTGCAATTCAAAATGTTTGGGCAATTCTTCTTGCTTGGTATCAGCTATCGCAAGCGCATTGCCGCTCCACTTGTATACCGCGCCATACGAGCCAACTGCCCAGCCGTGGTCACGATCGATAAAGTAGATGTCGTTACGCCAAAAGTCAAAATCCTGGGAATAGTAACGATGCCAATGTTTGCCTCCATCCTCAGTATATAGCATGACTCCTAAGCTTCCAGCCCAGCCATGGTTTTCATCAGTAAAATGGACAGCCTGCAAGGATTCCTCCCAATTAAGAGGGCACAATTGGCGCTGCCATAATTTTCCTCCATTAGTTGTGTGCCAAATGCCGGTCCCCCCTACAACCCAACCTGTACTATCATTGACGAAAAAAACATCGTTCAAGATATACTCCCCTTTAATCCCCTCATGCTGAAATTTCCATGATTTTCCACCATCATCGGTGTGATAAATTACACCAGAGTCACCTACAGCCCAGCCCATCAAAGAATTAGCAAAAAAGATACTTTGCATTGAAGGGGACGGCAAGCGAAACTGATGCAGCCAGGATTTGCCACCATCCTGGGTATGGAGAATATCAGCACCTGCACTATCCGAGCTAATCGCCCATCCATGAAGGGAATCAGCAAATGAAATGCGATAAAAGCCTTTGATACCGTACTGTAATTGCCAAGTATTGCCTCCATCTTCGGTATGGTAAATGCCTTTTGCAGCATGAACAAACCAACCCTTGTGCCGATCTACAAAGACGATATCGTTACCCTCTAAAGTGTCGCAGGAAACCCAGGTCGTGCCGCCATCTTTGGTATGAATGAGAGTGCTGGTTCCGATAGCCCACCCATGCTCTTTATCGACAAATGATACAGCAATCAGAGCGTTGGAGGTGGCTTTCACTGCCAGGTGCCAATCGACACCGCCGTTCTCGGTACTGAGTAACGTTCCATGGGCTCCAGTGATCCATCCATGAACCTCATCTTTGAAAAAGACACTGGTAAGGTGATTTAAAGTCGGTGCACGTTGAAATTGCCAATAATTACCACCGTCGGTAGTGTGCAAAATAATGCTACTGCCACCATTAGAACCATTTCCCCCAACTATCCAGCCTTGTTGATCATCAATAAAGAAAATATCCGCTAACATGTATTTTTGTTCTGTATCTATATTAACTTTTTCCCAGGTTAAACCTCCGTCAATAGTTCGTAACACGGTTGAACCAGTACCCACGGCCTAACCACGGTTTTTATCTAAGAAAATCAAATCTAAAATTATAGTCCCCTGATGAGTATCCTGCTGGTTCCAGTTTTTTCCACCATCTTTCGTGTACAATATCATGCCATTTCGCCCTCCACACCACCCAGTCAAACTATCGATAAAAAATACCGCATAGAGAAAAACATCAGCACCACTATTCTGCCTGATCCAATTTTTGCCGCCATCTTCAGTATGAGTGATCATTCCAAAGTCGCCGACCATTGTCCCATTATTCATGTTGCAGAAATAGCCGTTGTTCAAAGGAAGCGTATCCATATTAGTTTCAACCAGCGTCCAATTTTAGCCGGCATCGATGGTCTTTAAAAGAAATCCATGTCCTATTATCATTCCCTTACAGCTATCGAAAAAGCAAATATTTTTATTGAAGCCTTTTAGGTTTTCTTCAAGCGAATCTTGAAACTGAAAACGGCTCCAGCTTTGGCCACCGTCGCTGGTAACCAACAACTTGTTATGGGTACCTAAAATAAATCCGTTTTTCTCGCTGGGAAAGTGTACTTTTTGTAATCCAAATTCCCAATCAGCCCTGCGTACCTGGTCCCAGGAACCCTGGGCAAATAATAATGAGTTAGCACAAGCACATAAGACATAAAGAATCGCTCCAAGTAAAATATATTTCGGTTTCATAACTGAACCTCCTTAAATGTTATGAAAGAAGTGACCCAAGCGATAGCCGCTCGGTTCACAACAGTCGTCATAGAAGAACTACCGCAATAGAGTAATTTTGCCCACTTTATTCCTACCCCCTTCCTGCAGTTGATAAAAATAAATCCCAGCCGCCACTCATGCGCCTGAATTATCTCTACCATTCCAGTAAACTGAATATGAACCAGGTTCTTTTAGGCCTATATTTTAGCTGATTAGTTATTTCTAGATGTGCCAGCGGAAAAGGGAGGCGAAGGATTAAATAGATTAATAGGAAAAGAGCTACGCTCAAATTGAAAACATGATATCTGCCGGCTTCCAGAAATTGAAATGTATTTGTTTAATTTTTGAAAGCATTTTTCTGGGGGGGGGCAGAATGATATCTGCTGAAATGATTATTCAACCCCAACTCCACCAATGACGAATTATGAATAAAGCATAACATGTTACACCATCCATGAAATGCTTACAAAAGCATCACAATTTCTGAATTATTTTTGTTTTTAGGATGAAATAAAATCGTATTTTCTTAAAGGATCGTTTTAATAACCATTCATCGTCGAGAAATCAGAATCATTTAACAAAAGGAAGCTGACCAGACCGAAGCCGAAGGCGAAAAGAATTGTAGATGCAAGAACAATCTATTTATATCTCTTTATATATTAATTATACAAAAAAAATTTAAATGTCAAGAGTTTTTTGATCGATTTATTTCTCATCATAAATTTCTTTTATCTGATTTTTCAATTAGCCTCCACATTTCATTTTTTAAACTCTCTAATCCTTCTCCTGTCAAGGCGGATATTTTTTGGATTGGAATTCCCAGCCCCATAATTTGTTCTTTGCCTTGTGGTTCATGAGATGAAGCTAAATCAGCCTTGGTTAATACAATCAAGGATGGTCGTGATAATAAATCCGAATTATATGCATTTAATTCTTTTCTTAAAATTTCATAATCACGAAAAATATTCTCTGAGGTCACTTCGATCAAGAACGCCAGCACTTTGGTTCGCTCGATATGCCTTAAAAATTCCAATCCCAATCCTTTCCCTTGGGCTGCCCCTTCGATGAGACCGGGAATATCTGCTATCACGAAACTGCGATGATCTTTGAACTGCACGATGCCTAAATTGGGAGTTAATGTGGTAAATGGGTAGTCCGCTATTTTAGGTCGTGCAGCCGTCAATCGGGAAAGCAAGGTGGACTTTCCCACATTGGGCAAACCGACGAGGCCGACATCAGCGATTAATTTCAATTCCAATAAAATCGTTCGCGACTCACCAGGCTCACCTGGTTCGGCAGTGCGCGGCGTCTGATTGGTTGGGGTAGCAAAGCGGGCATTGCCGCGGCCGCCTTTACCTCCGCGCGCAACAATCGCTCTTTGACCTGGCGTCACAAGGTCAGCCAGCAGCTCTCCAGTTTCGTCATCTTTAATGATAGTACCTAATGGTACCCGAATGATCAGGTCCTCGCCACTGCGGCCAGTCTTATTTGCCCCTTGACCATGTCGGCCCGATTGCGCCTTAAATTTGGTGCGGTAGCGAAAATCCAGCAATGTTTGCAGATTTAGATCTGCTTCAATGATCACATCCCCTCCTTTGCCGCCATCGCCTCCGTCTGGGCCACCTTTGGGCACATATTTTTCTCTGCGAAAGCTTACTACCCCATCGCCGCCTCGACCTGCAATCGTGACAATTTTCGCCTGATCTATAAACATTGGATCGTTTCCTTGCTTCAGTCCTTCATTCTGCGCAAAATTTTCTCAGGAAAAAATCGATTTCTGAGCATCATCTTCAAAATTTTCTCTCTCAACTCGCACATGCAATCATGACTTTGCCCAGACCACCAGCATTAAATGAAAAAAACGCAGACAGCATTCCTGGCCGATCTGCGTTTTCATGAGTTTTGCTCAAAAAGATCAGCTATTTGACATAGCTTTCCCAGCGGGCCTTCAGGTTGGGATCTTTCATCGTCTCCATGAGATAATTTCCAAATTCCTCAGCGGTTGCCCCAGTATCGCGTCCAGTGATCACCAGCTTTTTCTCATACTGGCCACAGATATCCAATGCCATCTCCAACTTTTCAGCTTTATCCCCGAACCCAATGTGGCGCAGCATCATTGCCCCAGCGCGGATCAAGCTGCTCGGATCAGCATATTTACCGCGGCCCTCTTTGATCATGCGCGGAGCACTTCCATGAATTGCCTCGAACATGGCATAGCGCTTGCCAATGTTGGCCGAACCAGCCGTTCCGACACCACCTTGAAACTCCGCTGCCTCATCGGTCAATATATCGCCATAAAGATTTGGGAGGACTACCACTCGGAATTGGGTGCGTCGCTTTGGATCTACTAATTTTGCGGTCATAATATCAATATACCAGCCCTCCCATTTTACCTGGGGATATTCCTGGGCGATCCGCTTTGCTGTTTCTAAGAACAATCCGTCTGTTGTTTTCACCACGTTCGCTTTGGTCACCACGGTGACATGATTGATATTATTTTTAGCCGCATAATCGAACGCCATTCGAATAATCCGCTCAGCTCCTTGCTTCGTACAAACAGTAAAATCAAAAGCTAAATCTTCGGTGACTTGAATTCCTTTCGAGCCCAGCACATAAGCTCCCTCGGTATTTTCTCGGAAAAAGATCCAATCGATCCCTTCTTTGGGTACTTTTACAGGTCGGACATTCGCAAACAGGTCCAGATAACGGCGCATGGCTACATTGGCGCTTTCGATATTAGGCCACTGGTCGCCTTTCTCTGGAGTGGTCGTCGGCGCTTTCAAAATCACATGACACGCTTTGATCTCCTCCAGCACATCATCTGGAATCGCTTTCATGTGTTTGGCACGGTTCTCAATCGTTAGACCTTCAATGTCGCGAAAGACAATTTTTCCCTCCTTCAATTCTTTTTCCAATAGCGAAGATAACACGCGCACCGTTTCCTTCGAAATAATGGGGCCAATACCATCTCCCCAACAAACCCCCACGATAATCGGTTTTAATTTCGAATAATCGATCCAATCATCAGCCTGTTTCATTCGCTCCACGCGTTCGAGTTGTTCTTTGACAAGAGCTTCAAAGTGCTGTTTGGCTCGCTCCAACACCTCTTGATTCATGCTTTGCCCTCCGTGGTTTCTTCTATTGATCTAATAAATAACTGGTTTTTTAGCAAAATAATATAATTAAATTTAGCATGTAAAGCAAGCGATTTTTGGGCTCAGACTGGTCCAATGTTTTCGAGCTTGCTTTTTTAATGATTTTTTGCTATGTTTTGCTGCCATCAAAATCAGAAATCTAACTTCTGTCTTAGGTGAAGAAATCATAATGATGAATACATGGTAGAAAATTTCTTTTTAAAGAAATGAATGGACAAAATCATACAAGGAATCAAAACATGAATCAATACTCAGTCGCGAAGAAAAAATTTTATTTGGTTGTTTTTTCTTTTCTGCTGCTTGGGGTTTTGAGTTGCTTTTTGAATAGCGACATTACCTGTTGCCAGCCGTCCGATGCGAACGCGCCCTATGCTTCGATCGCCCGCGCGATCATCGATACCGCCTTGGTTAACCCGCACGCTTACTCACTTCTGCGAGAGCTCTGTTACAATATTGGTCCCCGTCTTTGCGGCTCTCCCCAGGCGGCCGCTGCTGTGGAGTGGAGCCGCCAGGTCATGACCAAATTAGGTTTTGACAATGTCCATTTGCAGCCAGTAACGGTCCCGCATTGGGAACGCGGCGATATCGAAGAAGCTGCAATCATCAATTCGTCGCTGATCGGCACGGTTCCGCTCTCAGTTTGTGCGCTTGGGGGAAGCGTGGCAACGCCAGAAACGGGAATTGTGGCGGAAGTGATCGAGGTGCGAAGCTTAAAAGAGGCCGCAGCATTGGGCCGAAAAGCTCAGGGGAAAATTGTGTTTTACAACCGTCCGATGGATCCGAAAACCATTAATACTTTTGCCGGGTATGGTGGCGCAGTAGACCAACGGACGCTGGGCGCAATTGAGGCAGCAAAAGTCGGAGCTGTTGCTGTCTTGGTCCGCTCCATCACCACGCGAAAGGATAACATCCCTCACACTGGATTAATGCATTACGATGCCTCGGTGCCTAAGATCCCTGCTGCCGCGGTCAGCACGGTTGCGGCTGATTTGCTCAGCCAGTTAATCGCTCAAGAGAAAAATGTGCGCGTGAGACTGCGGTTGAGCTGCCAAAATTATCCGATGGTCCAATCGGCCAATGTGATCGGAGAAATTAGAGGCACGGAGAGACCCGATGAGGTAATTCTGATTGGAGGGCATTTGGATAGCTGGGATGTTGGACATGGGGCGCATGACGACGGCGCTGGCTGCGTCCAGACGATCGAGGCGCTTCGATTGATCAAATGCTTAAGGCTCAAGCCTAAACGCACGATCCGGGCGGTGTTGTTTATGTGCGAGGAATTCGGTATTTTCGGAGGGCCCGCTTATGCCGATAGCATCCGCAAAATGGCTCTTAAACACATTGCCGCCATCGAAGCAGATCGCGGTGGGTTCACTCCCCGAGGTTTCGGCATCAATGCTGACGATCGAATCGTAGAAAAATTGAAACGCTGGCAATACCTATTTGAGCCAATCGATGCTGCTAACATTTTCCGCGGCGGCGGTGGCGCCGATATCTCACCGCTTGAACCACATGGCACCATTACCATCGGCCTTATGGTGGATTTCCATCGCTATTTCGATTATCATCATTCAGCCAATGATGTATTTGAAGCAGTGAACGAGCGTGAATTGGAATTAGGCGCAGCAGCTCTGGCAATCTTTGCTTATGTTCTGGCAATGGAGGGAATATAAACTAATCCCGATCGGAATCAATCATCAAACTCCAGCTCAGCTCATTATGCATAAAAGATGCACAGCGTCTATAGGAGCTAACAATAGAAATTCTTGGATCAAACTCGCGTTTCAGTGCTTACTCTGCTGATTCGCTCTCAGGGAATTCTAATTTTTTGAGTTCGGCACTTGCCACAGCCTCTGCCACTAATGATGGCCAATTTTCGATCGCGTTTTCTGCCGCCACAACTTCATCCAATCGGGCATGCGTTTCAGGACTCTTTGGGACCAAATAGCTGCAGCAATCATCGTACGGTTCAATCGAAATTGGGAAGGTCTCGAGCTGCTTGGCCCGTGCAATGATCCATTCTTTGTCCAATCCGATCAATGGGCGCAAAATCGGCAAGGTGCACGCCTGCGAAATCACACCAATATTATCCAGCGTTTGCGATGCCACCTGGCCAAGGCTCTCCCCAGTTACCAGCGCTTTACAGCGTTCCTTTTTGGCGATCGCTTCGGCGATCCGCAACATCATGCGTCGGTAAAGGATCAAGCGCAATTTAGCGGGTGCGTGCATAATGATTGCTTCCTGGACTTTAACAAGCGGCACCAAATAAAGACGACTATTATATTGATATCGTGTCAACTGCTTCGCTAATCGGATCGCATTATGATATGAGGCTTTGTTTGTAAACGGGAAACTATGAAAATGAACGAACACCACACGACAGCCCCTCGTCATCATCAAATATGAAGCTACCGGAGAATCGATCCCAGAGGATATTAAGCTTACCACACGGCCACTGCTGCCAACTGGCAAGCCACGAATTCCTTCATGGCGATCAAAATAAAAATAGATCCTTTTATTGAAGATTTCGATGAAGCAGGTCAAATCAGGATTGTGAAGATCAACTGTTTTGTTTAATCCAAGAAAAATTTTCTCGCCGACCAATTGATTGACCTCCACAGAAGTGTGCGGATAGTCTTTATCAACACGCCGAGTGGCGACTTTGAACGAGCGAAAATCCACCGTTTTCAATTTCTCATAAATCTGTTCCCTCAAGATCTGAACGTCTGGATCGCCTTGATACGCGACACAGAAATGCGCGATCCCAATCACCTGAGATAATCGTTCAATTACTTGTTCAATGGCTCCCTCATCTTCTATTTCAAGGATGAATCGTCCAAAATCCATTTTTATTCTTGGCTCGGTGCACCCCCGAAGCGCTTGCTGTATATTTTCCCGCAGTCGACTTTCAAAGAAGCCGCGGTTTCCTTTTTTCAAACCAATTTCGCTGTAATGAATGATAAAAGAGATTGGTGCGTTTTGGAAATTTTCTTCGTTGGATTTCATATTGGTTGAGTTGGCCGTTTCAAAATCCTTTGAAAATATCTTGAGGTTGCCGTGATTTTTGCACTCTAATGCTTACGATGCAGTCAATTGTTCATCAGAAAGCAAATGCAGGTAGCATCAGATTGATTTTCAGACTAATTATTCATAGCGCAAAGACGATGATGTGGATTGGATTTTGAGATAGTTTGAGTTGAAACAAAAAAGGAGTTTGAAAAACAAACTCCCTTAAATCATCCGCTGTTTCAATTCTTCAATTTTTGGAAGCAAATTTTTGAAAGAATTTAATCCGCTTCTTTTTGGAGTTCAATTCGAGCTGCTTGAGATATTTGAGCACTTGGAACCAGCTAAGCTTGATATTACCATATCGCGGCGTATTCAATTCTCGCATAATTTTGATGCTACCGTAATCTGGATTTTCTTTGACGAGCTGCTGAATCTTTTCTTCGATGGTTTTGTCCTTTGCTTCCACTTTCATCATGCGATCAAGATAGTCATCTCGTTTGCCAACGGGTTCTGCTGGTTGGGCAGCTCGTGGCTTGGAAATAGCTGGCCGCTCTTCCTCGATCATTGCCGGTTGTAATGGCTCGCCTTTTGGCCGAGTTTTATCAAAATCTGCAATGGCATCTTCAAGCGTATCAAACGCCTTCAAAATATAATGAAACTCTAAAAGCTCAAAAACTTCATATACATCAGGGATCATACTCACCAGCTTTAGATCGCCGCCTTTTTCGCGAATCCCTTTAATCTCGCTGATGAAAATCCCCCATCCAGCGCTACTGATATAATCCACATTGGCCAAATCAATGATGATATTATAACAATTAGCGGCTAATAATTGTTCAAGCGAGTGCTCCAATTCGGCAGAAGTCGTGGTATCAATATAGCCGCCCACTTTAATAACCGAAATATTATTATTTGCGCCTGCTTGTTTCACTGACAGTTGGATTCCTTCCATCATGCTCTCCAGCTATAAGACCCCTGAAAATTCAACGGCAAAAAATATAAGAGAAATTTATGAAAAAGTCAACAAAAAAATCAGAATTAAATCTTTTGTTTTTTTAATATTTCAAGTTCGCTCATTTTTGATTAATAGCGCTTCAGCCTTTTCGATATAGCGCATAATATCCTCCCGATTCGGATTGTATTTTAAGGCGGTTTTCCACTCTCGAATTGCATCACGATATCTTCCCATATTTGCATAAACCACACCAGTGTTCTCGTAGGCATCGACATCAAAAGGATCGATCTCTTTGACTCGTTGGTAGGATTTGATGGCCAAATCAACCTTGTTGACACGATAATATGCGTTCCCGAGAATGCTATGCGCTTCTTTAAAATCAGGGTCCAACTCTATTACCTTCAAAAATTGCTCCACTGCCTGCTCATATTTTTGTTCCTGATAGTATTTGATCCCCAATGCAAGATATTTCTCCCGCAATCGCTCAGGAGACACGGCCGTAGCCGATGCCTGGGGAGAATTTTTTTTCTCCGCCTCCCGATCGACAACAGCTAATTTTTCATCCTTCGAAGCTTTTTTGGCAACAGCTATTGCATCCGCGTCGTGATAAACAGGTTCCAGCTCAGGCTCCTCAGTCTTTGCTTCATCAAAAAACGAAAGCTCACTCTCAATTTCATCGATTAAATCATCAAAAGTAAATTCTGTGATCGCTTCGTTTGGCTCGTCCTCTAATAGTTCGTTTTCATCGATTGTTACGATCTTTAATGGCTGGATGTCCTCAGAAGATTCGTTGCTTTCATCTTCGGGTTTTGCAGCGGCATCGGACACTGCAGGGCTCGTTTCGGTAGCCTTTTTATCCATCGATGCATCTTCATTCAGCAAATTCCCATCATTATCATCCTCTGAACCAAAAATCAAGTCTTTAAAACTCACATGATCGGTAATCGAATCAAAGCCCAATTCCTTCTCATCTTCTTTTAGTTCAGTGGAGTCGCCCAGCAATTCATCGAGATCGACCTCATCTGGCGCGATGCTGGTTTGTTCCACCTCGCCCCGTTCATCTTTTGCGATATCCCGAGATTCGCCGCTATCAGTAGGTTCCTGGGTTGGTGCCAAGTTTGGCTCAGCTTCCAAAGAAACCTCAGATGGAGTGGCCTCCTCCGCTTGCTCATCCCAGATATCGCGAAAGCTCAACTCGCTCTCAAGTTCCACTGATTCATCTGGCGGCGTTTCTTTTTCGGAAAGCAGCTCATCTAAACCGAGTTCAGCCTCAATTTCGATGTCTTCGGGCCGACGATGTTCGATTGGTTGTTCGGGAATTTGCTGTTCCGTCTTTTCTGCAACTTTTTGTTCTGGCAATGGCTGCTCAGGAGATGGTTCGACTGATTGCGCTTCAACAGCAGCCGGTGGCTTTGTTTTTGAACGATCATCGGCTGGTTTCCGCTTTTCCAATAAATCCTCGATTGGCAACGTGACCATGCTCTCTAGCACAAATTTATCATCTGGCTCTTGGGGAGCAAGTGTTGCTTCTTGGCGTTCAGGTTTTGGGATGGCCCTCTCCGGCTTGGTCTTCGGTTGATATTCGTATTTCGGAGCTGGTTTGGATGTCGGGAGATCTAAATTGTCCAAATCCTTGCGAAGAATAACCCGACCATCCAGCGTTAACATTGGAGTGCCAGGCGGTTTTAAGCGTTTCCGTTTTCCAGCGCGAGCGATGTAAGCTTCGCGCAACTGTCGGGTGTTCAATCGGCTGCGAACCAATTCGTCGTAGATGCGGCTCTCATTGATCTTGGTAAAACCATATTCCTCGGTGTCTAATACTTCGCTGATCCGCTTGGCTCCGTATTCTGGATGTTTTCTGATAATGTCGTAGATCTTAGTCTTTTCTTCAATGCTGAGATGTTTGGCTTCAACCGAAACCGAGTCATCAATCGAATAGGCATCAAGCCCTTCTTCTTCAAAAATCTTTTTATACTTGTTGTAGTAAGCATACGTGGTAATTCCCGCCGTCTCGCACGCTTCTCGAATGCTTTTCCCTTGCAAAACGAGTTGGTGAGCGGTCCGAGCGCGATTCAATTCAATTTTCTCAGGAGTGCTCTTCTCTTTAATGGCTACAACGGTGATATCATCGCTTTGTTCGTAGCCCTCGGTGAATGAATGAATTTCGTCCCTCAATTTTTTGATAAATTCATCAACGCTCAGATGACCATAATTTCTGATACAATCCAGCAGCCGTTCCTCGCCGAACAGCTCGCGACGTCTGTTCATTGCTTCGGTAATACCATCAGTATAGAGTAGCAGGATGTCATCTTCGGTCAATTGGATTGTATCAGACTCAATCGATTTTTTGAACAAATCAGGATCGGGCAGAGCAATGCCAACTGGAAAGCCGTGGGGATTTAGATAATAAGTTTTATTCGTGCTCTTGCGATACAGGATCATCGGATTATGACCGGCACTGGCGTAGTTGATGCGCCGTTTTTTCGAATCGATGATGATATAAAACAGGGTGACAAACATTCCCTTTTTCATATCATCGACGACAATTTCGTTAACCCGCGTCAGCACTTCAGACGCGGATTTAATTGAGCGAGCTTCGGTGCGCAACGTTGCCTTAATGTAAGCCATGACCAGCGAGCCGGGGACGCCTTTTCCCGAAACATCTGCGACGACAATACCCAACGTATCCTTATCGACTTCGATGAAATCAAAATAATCTCCTCCCAGCTCTTTCGCAGCTTCATAATAGGGGGCAATTTCATATCCCTCGATTTGGGGGATTTCTCGCGGGATCAGGCGCTGTTGGATCTCCTGGCCCACCTGCATCTCGGTTTTGATGCGCTGTTGCTCGGCGAGATTTTTTTGGGATTCTCGGACCTTATCGGTCATTTCGCTGAAAGCAGCAGCCAATTGACCGACTTCGGAGCTCTGATCAAAATCGATTTCGTCTTTCACGTTGCCAGAGCCAAGATCCTTCACCCAGGCAGCCAGCTTGCGGAACGGATTCAGGATAAAATAAATGAGGACGATAATGCCAGCATAGCCGATTAGCAATATCAGCAATGCAACCTGCAAATCTTTTAGCCGCTGCGCCGTAATCTTTTTTCTAATTTGATCGCGGCTTATCTCCAAATATACCTTGCCAAGTTGATTATTGTCGTTATCTAGTATTGGTCGAACGAAACTGTACAATTTCTGGTTATTTTCAGCCTCATACAGAAACAGATAGTCTCCATAACGTTCCTTCGAATGGCTGATCTTAAATTCCGAGTTAAAATACATGCTAAACAAATTTTCATCGGTCGTATATAGCAATCGGTCGGTTTCATCGACCAGAATAATCCGAAAGATTTCCTTTCGCTCTTTGATATATTCATTGATAATTGGTGTGCTATTGTAGGGGTCTAATTTTTCAGAAGCTCGCATTAGTAATCGGGCGAGTTCTTCGGTGGCAAACTTCTGTGTTTTGACAAAATCATTAAATACTTTATTGCCATGGATGAAAAAGAACACCAGATAGCCAAGGGTAACAACCGCCGTTAAAACAGCGCCGGTAATCATCGAATAGCGAGTTTTTAAGCTAAACGAGAGCGTTGTCGCCGCTCTTTTATCGGCGGCTTTCTTCTTCAGTCCACCATCGCGATAGACGGTCATCCGTAATTCATTGCCTTCTTCAGTATGCTGATAATCGATTTCATCGATCATCTTTCGCATCATAAAGATGCCCAAACCTCCTTTTTTCCCGATTTGGACATAGCGTTTCAAATCAGGATCTTCCACCCGCTGCGGATCAAAATATTTCCCCTGATCGATCAGAACAACGGTCATGCTATTCTTTTTGACGATCACGCGCAGCGTAATCATGCCCACGCCATCGTAATCGCGATAGGCATGTTTGATGATATTAGTGGCCGCCTCATCAACGCAGAGCTTCAGGTGGTTTATGACTTTGCTGGGAAAATCATGCTTTCTTCCAGCCTTGGTCACAAAGTTGCGCAAGTCACCCAAATGATCAAAGAGAGCAGGGACCTTAATTTCTTCATGAATGGCTACCTTAAACACGTGTTTTCCCCTTCTTACTTACTAATTCCGTTCCGTTTTTGGTCCTTTGCGCTGCTGCTCAATGCGTTCCCGTGCCAAGTCGATTGCCTCTAAAATGGTTTTATTATATCGCTGAACTTTTTGGATTTCTTCAAGAATCTTCAATGCATCCTCATACTTGCCCGCACTCAGCAATTTGACTGCTTCATGGAGGCGCCTATTCAACTCTTGTGGCATTTTTTCGTCACGAGCATTGGCTCTGGCTTCCGCATCATCATAATATTTGCGAACTGTCGCATCGTTCGGTTGAAGCGCCAACGCTTTTTTGAACGAGTCCATCGCTTTCGGATAATCTTTCTGAATATAATAACGATACCCTTGCTGAAATAGATCCAAGAAAGTCATCTGCCGCTCATATTCTGTCAGCCGCTGCTCGATCAACTTGATCTGGCTTTCGTTGGGATTTAACCGTCGCGCCTTATTCAATTCTTGAATCGCCTCCAGAAATTTGCGCGAACGACCATAAGATTCGGCGCTGGACATTAACGAAAGCACCTTCTTTTCGTTCTCATTTCTGGCTGCTGCGATCCACTGCTGGGCTAAAGCGTTCTCAGGATCTAAAGCCAGCATTTTATCCCATTCTTCGATGGCTTTCGCATATTCTTCATTGTCATAATACGCCATGCCCTGTTTGAAATAATTGTTCAAGCGAATCTGATTCTCTTCACGCATCTTTTCTTTGATGTTCTTCGCCTCGATTTCGCGGATCCGTTTTTGAATCTCTTCTTCGTTCTTTTGGGCCGCATACTCTGCCAGTTTTTTAGCCTCTTTGATCACCGCAGAATTGGGCAATTCCTTCTCATAAGCGATCACGATGTTAAATTCGCTCAGCGCCCTAGCCCAATCCTCATTGGTCAAATACGCCTTGCCCCGTTCCATGCTTGCCGAGATCTTCTCATTTCGCTCAAATTCAACTTGCTCTTGAGCAATCCGCTGGGCTTCTAAATAACGACGCTGTTCTGCCAAGCGAATTAATTCATCCTTGGACTTTCCGATCTTTATCGACAATGAGATACGATGACTGGAACTGATTTCATTCTCAGCAAATTTGCCAAAAGAATAATCGATTTGGAAAATGTTAAACGCGGCACCCGCGCCGAAGGCAAGTTGATTATGATTGATCCCCACTCGTAGCATGGCAAGGTTCTGAAATGCATACTCGGTCCCGAAATGATATTTGAAGGGATATTTCTCCCCTTGCTCAAAATCTAAAAATACCGTCAATTGATTGCCAAATTCATTCTTCAGGATTGGCTTGGCTAGGCCAAAGCGAAGGTTCATGGGGTGAACATCTGTTGCTGTGTTCATTTTCATGCGCGAGCCCAACAGGTTCTGAATCATCACGCCCATAGAAAGGCCGCTGAGCACAATATTGCTTGATTCCGGCCGATACAAAATCCCGATATCGCTTCCTATCCCAGTAGCCTCTGTGCCGATGCCCTGCGCCAACTCAAAACCAGAAAAGCTTTCTCGATTAATTTTCAAATTCAGTCCAAACGAAATTTCTTTATAAAATGGCAATTGTTTGCCGTATGAAAACATGAACTGGTAGCTCCCATAGGTCGCTTTCCCACCAGGAACCGCATTTTCATCATTCTCCATAATGTCGCCAGTTGCAATGGCAATTATCCCCACTCCAAAAGTCCCAATACTGATGCTGGGATGAACATAACCGATATAATAATATTGGCTCCCGTAAAGTAAATTCGTGAAAAACAGGCTAACATTTTTATATTGCAACCTGTCCAAAGCGGCCGGATTCCAATAGATCGCAGTCGCATCGTATGATTCGGCCACCGAGGCATTCCCTAACGCCAAAGCTCTGGCCCCAACTCCATGAATGAAGTTTGAATGGGTGCCACCATACCCTTCTGTCTGAGCGGAAACAAAATGAGAGGCGAACAACAATACGCTGACAATAGATAGCGCGATAATAGGGTTTTTTGTCTTGCTCATTTTTTCACCCATAGTTTTATTTGATCACTGCTATTTTGGTTAAGGCGCTTTTACCATAACCAGTACTCAGTCTAGCGATATAAACGCCATTCAACACCCGATAACCTTGATCGTTCTTTCCATCCCAAATAATATCCGCCTCGTGGAACCCTTTTTTGCCCTGGGGCTCTGTAGCGGAATAAGAACGCGACCACACCAATTCACCAACCAGCGTATAAATCTTGATCGAAATATCGCTGTCCTGGTCCAGATAATAGATAAACTTGGTCTGCGGCCGATGACTATTTCCAAATGGATTCGGGTAATTTCGAAACGCTTCCTCAAAATCCGATGCAATTAACACTGCTGAATTGGACTGGATGTTTAATACCTCCAATTTATCGCCACTTTTGTTCTTTAGCTTCGGCACTTGACCAGAGCCTTCATCGACCAAATATAAGGCATCCGTCGAGTCGATCGCTACTTGAAAATCAGTGACAGAGGTATTTTCCAGCACATCGACACGAAACTCTATTTTATTGGCGATCTCTGGTCGAAGCGTATCGGTCCGAGTGAATAATAATTCGATCGGGTTTGTGGTCGGAATTGACCGCAGCTCCCCATAAACGACCGCTGCATCCTGATATTTTGCCGCAACAATGCGATTGATGACGCTGCTGGGATTAAGAATTAAATTGCCATCCCGATTTTTCAGCTTCAATTTTACGCCCGATAATAGCACATTGTTCGAATTGGCGTTCCCAGAACAAATGAGTTCTAGCCCCAACATCGCTACCCCAGTATCGCCTCGGGCGATGGTATGCTTGCCACGAGGCACAAAATTGGCAACAGTAACGGTTTTCTCCTCGGTGCGAATTCGCAACACCGCAAACCCGCCTTGGACAACTGCGCCAGGAACCACTGCCACGTTGGTATTTTCATCTCGAGGATTATTGATCAGTTCAACATAAATATCGCCAATATCGGTTTCGTAAATCGGCGCTTCCACGGTCCAATAGATCGTATCATTGTAAGCGGCTGTTTGTGACTGAACGCTTAAAAGGGAATAGCCATCGCCATCGGGGAGTTTCAGCATCGCGGTGTAGTTCCCTTTCAGCGCTGCTTGACCCAGGTTAGTCAGAAAAGCGGCCACCGTAAAGCGTTGACCAGTAGAAACGACATGATCTAAAGCACTGGGAGGGGATGCAATTTTTGCATTCAATTGCACCACTGCGCGATCGACAATTTGAAGTTGCAAGGTATCCGAATAGATCGAGAACTGTCGATAGCTATTAGAATCCTGAGCGGTCAATTCTAACCAGAGGCGCTGATCGGCCTTGGCCTCTTCAGGTGCCTGAATAGTCCAACTGACACGCCCTTGTTGATTGGTGCCAGCCGGGGTTTTTGGATTCGATTCCAGCGTGATAAATCCCCCAGGCAATTGAAGCCGAACCGCTGGCTTGCCAGCGCAATTGTACCATCGCACCCGGGCTTCTACGATAAAGGTTTGGCTGGTTGATAAGATGTGATCCATTGCCCCAGAGGGGGAGCTAACCCAGAACGAATCAATTGCTGCACTCCCAGAGTCCTGAGTTTTAATATAAAAATAAGCAAATTTGTTGGGCACCGCTGCCGGCTCGTCGCTATTTTCATCATTTGGAACCGTATCGATAGAGATGAGAATGGGTGCCTTGGCTGTTGGAACGCTCGGCGCTAAAAGCCGCCAGGTCAAAGGAATATTGGGAGTAAACGCTTTAATCGTGTCCCCTTGCATAGCGCTGACTCCCGTTGCCCCAAATGATAGCTTCAAATATCCTTGACCTTTTAAACCCGCCTCACCATAATTGATCACAGTAGCACTCAAATCAAATTCTTGGCCGACCGAAAGTGTGCTATCAGTTTTTGGCCAACTGATCTCAACCCGACCGAAAGAGAGCATCGCCTCTCGCACCGTAACGACAGCAATACTATCGAAGATCGATTGCGTCAAAGTGCTGGTCGACCCGGTCACCTTCACTTTGATCCATCTGGAGGCGCTATGAGGATCTTTCGGCGCCTTTAGCAACCACTCGGCGCTATTATTCACGATATTCTTGAGTGAATCAACCCCAATTCCCAGACCATAACCAGTGGGCCGAATCAACTGGGCCCGCAGGTTCGTCATATTTTCTGAGGCGCTTACTTCCACACGAACCCGAAAATCTTGATTGGTCGAGAGCGTTCGATCGGTTGCACCAGCAGGTGATGTGATTTTAAAACTCTTGATCGATAGCATGGCTGGGATCGTTTTCACCACCAATGTATCGAACGGATCAGTATTATAAATGGCAGCAAATTGCCGCGTGTTCAAATCTAATGGCGGCTTGCTAATCGCAACAATAATGGTGTCCCGCAGCGACTGATGCGAAGGAGGTTGCACTTCCCAGCTCACTGGCTCATTGATCTTAAATCTGGTCGTGTCGCCAGGCTTAAACTGCTGATCCACCACCACGAGATAGCCATTTGGCATTGTGATGCTGATCTCTCCACTGGAGTCGACGGAAGCAGTACCAAGATTCTGGACAACAGCTTGAAATTTTGCTGTTCTTCCGACCGTAAATATTGAATCGGATCGATTGATGGCGATTTTAAGAAGCGCAGGCTTATGCACTTTGACCGTTGCAACTGAATCGGAGGCGGGACCGATGGTCGCCGGCAAGCCACCCTCATGCGAAATAGCCGATTCTATTTTGGCAATAAAATGGACTGCTTCAGCAGGTGTCGATTGCGCCACGACGTTAAAATTTGCCCATGCAAATCCTGACTGCGCAATAGAAGAAATAGTACTTGGTGAAATCGAATAACCGGGTGCTGTTAAGCTGACTTTGATATTATCCACCCGCGCTGCACCAGTATTTCGAATTTTCGATCTCACCACAAAAGACTGGTTCGTATTGACCTGACCAATCCCATACTGGTTGATATTGGGACACACGGGTTCTGTGATGTCAATAAACACGTCAGCCGATGGCTGAATATAAATCCCAGTCGAATCGCTAATCAAGAATGAATTATCGCTATTTAAATATTTCCCTTTTAGACTGACCCGAATTCGGCCTTCACCAGGCATAATGCCAGTCCGCGTGACGCGATACGTAAGCGTATCTGCCGCCCACCAGGAGAGCGTCAAATTTGGGTTGTGCTTCAACCCGCTCGGAGGTAAAATTGTATAGTCCTGCTGAAGCTCGCCATTGATCAGGATCGCAATATCATTCGCGCTTGGTGGATCAAATTTGATGAAACCAGCACCGCTGTCGATGACGGCGATCTCGATCTGCCATTCCTCATAACTCAATGCCCGCACCGCAGAATGGGATGTTGCGATCGATCGAATCTTCAATCTTGCTGGCCGTTGTACGGTGATCGTATCTTTATTGTTCAAAGCCGGGCTGAAAAGTATTTTATTCGGCTCAGGTGTATTCTCGGCAAAGCCAGTATCAATTGTGGCCGTGAAAACTTCGCTCATACACCAGCCATCAAGCGCCTGAACGTCAAATTTTACCGTATCAGCCGTTCCCCCACGGACCAAAGTCAGCGATTTCGTCGGATTTAACACATTTGAAAGACTATCATTCACCACGGATACGGAAATGTTTCGCGCAGCATCCCCTCCAGTATTTTCTACAATCACGCCAAGTTGAAATAGCTGCTTTGAGTCGACATAAGGCGCATTGGGCGCAATTGCAAAAGTCTTGGCAATCCGGATATTCGCCGGCAGTTCAACTTTAATGCTGGAATTCTTTGTGGCAACAATCGAACGACCACTATTGAGCTCAGTCACGTAAATGGTCGCAGCAATTTGGCGATCGCCAGGCAGATCCCCAGTCTTATTCACAGTAAACAACAGGCTATCTGTGGCTCCCGCATTCAGTCGAACATCTCCTGCATTGAACAGCTTTTTGGGCGGGGTCACGACAAAGTTGCTATCACCGACAAAGCTAATGAACCGCTTCATTTGGGTCGTATCAATTACCACATCACTCCCACCGCTGTTGCTTAAAGCGACGATTGCCATCCAGGGATGCATTTGTCCGATGGTCACCTCGGGCTGAGAAGTTCTCAGATATTCAACTTTCAATTGGGCCGGAGATTGTACCATTATTCCCGAGCTCGAAGTCTTCATAATTTGACCGCTGATCATGTCATTGAGATAGACAGCAGCTTCGATGGTGATCGTGCCCAAAGTGGATCCGGTCTTATCGATAACAAATCGCAGCGTGTCGGTTGCTCCCGCTGCAAGCGTGTCTGTTTTTGCGCTAGAGAACGCAGTGGGATGGATAATGCTGAACTGATCAGTGATATTGAATGCCCCGATCGTAAAACGCACCCTCGCACTGTCAAGGTGAAATTTCGCAATGCCGCTATTTTTCACCACCATATTGATGAACCAATCGCGATCCTGTCCTCTGGTTACTGTCGTCTGGCTGGGCAGTAACTGGAGAATCGCTATATCAGAAGCAACTTTTACTCGCCAACCAGCAAGAAAATCGGCATTCATATCCGAATAACTCAGCCCAGTATTGACATCATGTCCCGTTGCCTTTGCGTTGATCTGAATAGTATCCAGGCTGGCTGACGAAGCAACCATCACTGAATAAGATAAATCTCGCGAACTATGTCCAGAAATAGTATCTGGATTAGTGGGAAAAGCTTGCTGGGCATATTCGGAGGTGACGTTTTTACCTTGACCAACGGCCCAAAAAGTCAAACTGTCGCTGTCGATTACGAGCGGAGCATCCCCATCGTTCCGGTATTTCACCGTCACCGTAGTGTTTTTTCCTTGCACCACGGTATCGCTTGCTGCTTGGACCCGTTCGATTCGCAATACTGGGGGCGTTTGAACCAACCAGCTCGCAGCTTTATCCGCCGAGGAATCACTCACCGCTGTGCCATTTATTAGGCCATTGACATTGCCATTAATTTCGATCAATCCAGTAGTCGCTGTTGGACTGACGCCTACCGAAAAACTCAGTAATCGCTGAGCTCCAAATCCGGGAACGACGGTAAAGGTATCGTTCCGGGCAACAACATATTCACTGCTCCGATTGATCTTGTTCGCATCGCTGAATCGCAAATTGGCTCCCACGAGTCTCACGCTCTCCATCCCGCTGTTTTGGACGATCATTCGCACTGGAATTGCAGTTTGGCCTTGACTGATCTTTTGGCGATCCGCGGTAATCGATACGATTTTCAAGCTAATGATACCAAGCACCGTATCCCCAGCAGCATTCCCTCTTTCAACGCTATGGGCATGAATAAAGGCTGTACCACCGACACTATCCGCATTGACCTGAAAACTAATTTGGCCAGACCAATTCGATTTCACCTGATGTCCTGGGATATTCGTCGCCTGATCTGCTGGTGAGCTTATCCGACCAAGCGTCGTGCTAACGGTAAATAATTCTCCTTGGGCAATGATATTCCCATCCCGATCTTTGATGATATCAGAAGTAAAAACAGCAAAGGAATCCGAGTGCGCTGGGATCAACCTTCGATTCGGATGGATAACAATAGCTCCAACAGGCGCACCTGGAACAATCGTAATGGTCCCAGTGGTATCATCGATAGCAGTGGCATGGTCTGCGATAATTTTTCCACTGGCAGGTGCTTTGGTCGGCGAAAAAACGATCGTGCTCGTGTTTGAAGTCGCAACAGCGGGCTGCAAATTGCCGGTACTTGTCCAATTCACTAGAGCAGGGCCGAGATAATGATTGGTCTGATCATAAGCTGCAGCATACAAAATCAGACTATCATCCGCAGTGATCGTCCTGGCTCCGACCACATTGCCATTTCCATCCGCAGCATCCCTGATCAAAATATGATGGATTTCTCCCACTTGGATCGTGCCTGTGGAATCTACCATCCCGCTGCTATCCGCATAAATCTTTCCAGTACTCTGGGCGGGAAGCGCCGTGAAAGTTGTACTGGTGCCATTGGATGGCTGTGGCATATTAATCGAGCCGCTACGACTCCAATTTGCTATTATATCGCGAACATAATTATCATACTGGTCATATCCAGCAGCATATAGAACAGCTTTCTCATTCAAATTCAATGATAGATCCCCCACTGGATTTCCAAAACCGCCAGGATTATCCCGAACCATAATATGATGAACCGGTCCGGGCTGGATCGAAAAATTATTGGAGTTTCCTTTTTTGCCAGAGAGAGGATCAGTCACGGTAATTTGATCATCAACATATTTTTGAGTTATGTTCACATTGACCGTTTTTGATCCAGATGAAAAATTACCCGTGTTCGATGGCGTTATTGTCCCCGTCTTATCAGTTAAATTGACCGAGCTGTTGAAACTGGTCACCTTATTTTCATATTGATCCCGCGCTTCCAAAGTCAACTGAAAGCCTTGACCAGCAACCTGAGGGCTACTAATTGTCGCTATAGAAAAATGATGCAGCGTATTTGGATTAACATTGAAAAAATTGGAGACGCCGCTTTTGCCGCTGCCTGTCACTACGATTTGGTCGCTCTGAAAGCTTGAGGTAATTGTCACCGTTTCATTCCGAACACCATTTGAAAATACGCCAGAGGCCTTAGGCGAGATACTACCACTCAGGTCTCCTATCGTGACTGGACCTACGAATGAGGTCACTGTGTTGCCCTCGATATCTTTGGCAGTAATGGTGATAGCAAAAGGCACTCCGGCAGTCTGAGTCGCAACATTCGAAATCACGAAGTGATCAAGGCTTCCGACTGTCACATTAAACAAATTAGAAGATCCGTTCTCAGATCCGCCGGACCGAGTGACAGTGATTTTATCGTTGTTGTAAGGAGCACTGATCTTCACTTGACCGCTCCATTGACCATTGCTGAAATTGCCGCTAATGGTCGGGCTAATGGAGCCTGACAGATCCGAAATAGCGACCGTCCCATTGAAACCAGTCGCAATATTACCATATTGATCTTGAGCTGTCGCTTTGATATTAAACCAAGTACCAGCCGCTTGGGGGGAAGCGATCGGATCGATTGCAAATTTGGCTACATTACCAGGGTTCACATTAAATTTGTTGGAACTATCGGGATTCGAAATCCCGGCATGATTGGCCATGATAAAATTGTCGACTTGACTTTTGGTGATGGTCACATTTTGCGTCAATACGCCGTTGACGAAATTATTCGAATTCAAATTCAATGAGCCAGAGAAATCCGTTAAAGCGACCTTGTCAGTAAAACTTGTCACGACGTTCTCAAATTGGTCTCGGGCCTTTATGGAAATGGCAAATGCTATTCCTGCCATTTGGGGACTCGAAATCGGCGGATCAAAACTGAAATGATGCAGTGATGCCGGCAATACGTTGAATAGCGCTGAATTTCCACTCTTTTTATCGTAAGTTACTGTGATCTGGTTGTTCTGGTAACTTCGAGTAAAGGTTAGATTCTCCGATCTTGTTCCATTGGAAAAAGCCCCTGTAATCAGCGGGGTCATCGCCCCAGATTTATCCATTAACGTCGCTTGACTTGTAAAGCTGGTGACAGTATTGTTGTAGGCATCTTGAGCTGTGATGGTAATCGGAAAATTCTGCCCGGCCGTCGCATTTCCGCTGCTAACCACTTGAAAATGATGCAGTGAATTGGCTTGAATTGAAAAATCAGGTGTAGTCCCGCTATCAATTAGGCTGCCGGAACTATTGCGCGTATTGATTTTCACCTCATAGTTGCTCGCCTTGATAGTATGATTAATAACCATCCCTATGGCAACGCTTACCTCTATGCCTCCAGCTACGTCATTACCCGTGTAGTCTCTCGTAAGCCGGACAGTATCCTCATTGGCAGTATTTTTATTCATAAGATTGATGCCTGAAAATCCGCCGGTCATATTGCTGTTTTTCGACTGGGCAATATCGACTTCGCTGATGTTAAAGCCAGCAGGTAAAATGAATTCGATTTTCCCATTCTTGGGAATTCCTCCGCCGCCAGCCGAGGTTGTAAAGGTAAAAGTATAAATTGCAGCCTCTCCAGCTTTATTGTCACTCAAGCTAATACTAACATTAGTTAACGTTCCTTGAGCGAATAATTCATTCCCCAACAAAATGAGAATTATCGCTGCCAATCTCAATGCTGTCGAATGCCTGATTCTCATTTGTCGCTCTTTCAAAAATTAGTTGCCTGATCTAAGTTGCAAAACCAATTATAAAAATTTCAAGAGCCCCCACTGCTAGTTTTGTCAAGCCGGCTATCCCATTTGATGAAATCGATGATCTGGTCCCATAACAAAACTGTAAAGCAGCTCATCACTCTTTTGACCTTACCTACCTCTAGATCGCTTTTCATCCGACCATTATGAATTCAAAACATCCCAACACCGATAAAGTTGAGCCGATTATTATCATCGGCCCAATAAAACTGAAGTCATGGAGTTTGTTTTTTAGCTGTGCAATAGATAATTTCTATTTGGGCTGCTACTGCTTCTCTGGAACAATCTTGTGTTTCGTTGTTGTTTTCAAGATGGGCTTTTCCGATTCATCCAAAAGCTCCACATGAATCTCATAATCATCTGCTGGCTGCGGTGGATTTTTGACGATAGCAAATTTCACATCAACAGGTTGATTTGGGGGGATTTCTTTGCCCAGACCAGATCTCTTGATCGTCACCGTCTGCCCCTCTACTTGCAGGACAAAACCACCATTGATCGTGGAGGAGCCAGCAATCATCAAGTCCGAAAGATCAAAGCCAATCGGAAAAACAATGCGAAATGCAGCCTGTGCCGGGATCGCTTTGTCGAGAACAAAATTCACTTGATAGATTGAACTGTTCCGAATTTCTGGATGTTTTGCAATAATTTTCACGCTATCCGCCAAAGCAGCCCAACTGCCAGAGGTAATGGTCAACAGAACTATCAATAGAATGATCAAATTAGAATACCAGCGAATCTTCATAAATTTGACTTTCTGTGTTTCATAACGATACATGCTTATACTCCCTCTCATTTTTTTCTCATTTATGAATATTAAGCTAATTATTTATATTCAACTAATCAACCATTCCTGTTAAATGATTTTCAAAAAACCAACAATTATCATTCCTAAATTGTTGAAAGCGCCATTTTAATTTTCATCATCTTTATTAATGCAAAAATTGTACCGTCAATCTCGAAATATTAATAAATTTTAAAGGCAATTTTGGGAAGAGTTGGGTGAGGATCTGGTTGACTGCAGCGGAGCAAAAATCAGGATGCTATTCAGTACCAACTTATTGGCAGCTTTATTGAACAGATGAGTTGATCGACCATTATTTCAAAATTGCTCTTAATAAAATAAGAAACCCTTTTCCATCATTTTCAGCCAATTTCAAATTTTTATCTGCCTTTTTGAAATCAGGATTGATTCTTTTCGCCTCACGAAATTCTTCCAGCGCATTTAAAAAGAGATTGCGGCACTTAATTAAATAGGCGATGCCCAAATTGTTATGTAAGTCAGCATAACTTGGATACTTCTCAATTGCAGCCTTTAATTGTCCGATGTATTCATTAATAAACTGCTCATCCTTTCCTTTGCCACCGAACATGAACTTCAAATAAAATTCGCTTTCCAGATAGCTATCCAATAGCTCCGGCAGCTCTTTGCTGGCAGCGTCAAGTGCATCAATAGCAGCGGAATAATTGGCTTGCCGAACATGTTCCAAAGCGGCGTCGATATTTTCTGGCTTAAAATAGAGGCCATTTGAATTAATATCGATCAGTTTATTTTCAACGAAAGTTATTCGCTCTGAAATCGAGCCCAAAGCAACGTCAGGAAGCTCTTCGACAAGACTTTTAAGATGAATCATGCAAATATATAGTAGTGCAGCAACATAGTTGCTATTGATCGCGATCGCATTATTCAATTCTCGCAAGGCATCAGCAAATTTTCCATTTTGAAAATATGCTACTCCCAGATTGAAATGAAGATCAGCATATTTTTCATTTTTCATAATGCCGGTATTAAATGCTTCAATTGCTTCCTGATAGGCACCTTGCCGTAGTAGCGCATATCCCAGATTATTGTAGCCCTCTACCAGTTCCGGATCAATTTCAAGGGCTCTTTTGAATGCGGATACGGCATCATCAAGCAAATTCCTCTTTAAAAAAACTAGGCCTAACTTATTGTTGGATGCTGCGTGATGAATGGTTTTAACCTTCTCCGCGATATAATAGATCATCTCCAGATCACTGATCACAAGTTGATGGAGTTGAGAAACAACATGTCGGATATCAGCAGCCGACGCGTTGCTCGCCATCGAAATCCCCTTGTTGAAAACGACGACACCATTTTCAAACACATTGGAGATGACTTTTTCGCCAGATTCTAAATAATGAGTCTGAACGTGAAAATTTTTGCCACCAATTGAAATTTCGTTATTCAATCCGATGCTTTCCATCCCCACCCCTCGACAATTTAGTGCTTTTTGAATTTTTCAGCCAATTTTCGATGTATTTCCATTGGGACAAATCGGCTTACATCGCCTCCAAAACTGGCAATTTCCTTAACTATGGTTGAATTCAAATACGTGTATTTTTCATTTGGCATGAGGAATACAGTTACCAATTGATCTGATAACTTTCGATTGACCAACGCCATCTGAAATTCATATTCAAAATCCGAAGTGGCGCGAAGACCACGGATGATGGCAATGGCTTTCTTGGATAAAGCATAGTTGACCAACAAATCGTCAAAGCTATCCACCTCAACGGTATGCATGGAGTGTGTCACACTCTTGATCATTTCAATACGTTCATTGATGTCAAATAGCGGAGATTTTGCAGGGTTTGTGGTCACTGCGACGATGACTTTATCGAACAACAACACGGCACGTTCAATAATATCCAAATGACCATTAGTTATGGGATCGAAAGTCCCTGGATATATTCCGATTCGCAAGATGATTGCCCTTTCTTTTGATAAATGCTAACTGCAGTATCCCCAAATTTTCGAGTTTGCACTAAGCTCAAAAATGTCGGATTGAATTCAATGGTTGATCGTGCGCTGTGCTCAAAAATAAAAAAGCCACCATTTCGTAGCAACTTATCACGATCAATAAAGGTGATGATCTCATGGTAGCTTTTTTCAGCGTAGGGCGGATCAGCAAATATCAAATCAAATTCATCCCCCTTTCGAATCGATTTTCTCAAGTAGCGCAAAGAATCCTGTCGAATCACCCGACACTTATCGACCAGATTTGTCAATTTCAAGTTTCGATGAATCAGCGCGATCGAGCTTCTCGATATATCGACCAATATTGCAAACCGCGCGCCCCGACTCAAGGCTTCTATAGCTAAATTGCCGGTTCCACTGAACAAATCCAGAACAATAGCGTCCGATACTACATCGCCGAGATAGTCGAAAATATATTTTTTAACTTTATCTGCCGTCGGCCTGATATCATCTGTGTGGGGCGAAACAAGCCGCCTTCCTCTGCAGCTCCCCGCGATAACCCGCATTGTATCATCACGAATTGATGAGTCCTGAGCTAACTCACTCGATACAGCCCGATATTCAATACCAGGGTAATATTGCTATTGCTCAAATTCGCACCCGGGATCACCGAAATTTTGGCAAAGCTGATATTGAAATTGGCATTGTTGATTTGCTGAATAAAGGATAAGACGCCAGTTTTCGATCCTTGGGCTCGAAAAAGGACCGGAAGCACGACAAACTCCCCCTCAGTCTTCTCTCGCCCAAGCTCAAGTTGTTTTACATTCAATCCCGTCTGCTGCGCCAAATTCTTCAAATGGCTTTGCAATTCCGAACCGCTGATATAATTGGGTGGAACGAGATTCGTAAATTCTGCTGCCCCTTGCTGGATATTGACATTCCCATTTACCAATGCTTGACGGAAATTCCGATTCTGGATGGTTCGATTTTCCCTTGAAAGCAATTTTACTTCCGCAGGAGCCAAAGCTTGTTGTAATTGATTACTTGCAACACTTATGGCAGCATCATCGTTCGCCAAATATTCTACAAAAAATACCCCATCGCTATAGGAGAGAATTGTAAAATTCACATTTGAGGGAATTGCATTGATGATATTGCTTACCGTCCTGAGCCCCTGCCGGGATTTGACAATCCGATCTCTCAATGAAGGGGAAATTGCGGCGGTCGGCGCAATGTTCGCATCGGGCGCTGAGGTGGATGGCACACCGCCTGGCTGAGATACGGGTTGCTCCACAGTCGGCTGCTGAACGAGTGGCGGCTGGATCGTAGCCTTTTTGCCTTTGGCAGATTGTAGCATAAACCAGACCACCGCAGCCAACAAAATGACGCTGAACACGCCAAGCAAATAGACCATTTTTTTTGACCCGCTTCGATTCATATACCGCGAATAATCAGCGTCATCAATGGATGTACCGCCTATGTAGCTACTCGTTGTTGGCTCATTGGACTCTGGTTCGTAATTGCCCCGAAATTCCTGCTCGGTATTATCCTGCTCATCCGCTCGCGGTTGGTCATCCCCAATCAAATTGATATCCACCATGACCCACTCCTCATATTAATTATCTACACAATTAATGAATTTCGTTGTTTCTTTACACATTCAAATTATAACGCAAAACGAACATCCCTCCGATTGGGCGACAACAGATCATTTTTTCCTCAGCGCTGCACCGACACAAACAGTAAACGTTTCGGGACGCGACCAAATATTCTCATCGACACTCACATTCGGTGCGAATAACAAGCGCCGAAATGGATTGGCGCGATCGATCCTCACATTATAATTATTTTGCAGGTTTTCAAGAATACTATCTTTAACAAGATCTCCATATAGAAAAATTCGATTTAATGCTTCAATGCTTTCACCCACCTTGTTATCCAGCATCACCCGGCGCAATTCTTTTGAAACATATTTTGCGATATCATCCTCGTCTGCTGCATCCAACGAAGTGATCGTGGGATCCAACTTATAAGCTGGAAGATCCTGGGATATCCAATATTCTTTGTCCTCGATGATAGTAAACATGAGCCCGCCGGAGCTCACTTCAACCAACGCAATTATATCGCCCACTCGCAATTCATAATTGAGCTCGATGGCGCGCTTGGCAGTAAATATATCCAGATCAACCACTCTCACATTCAATTTGGCAATGGAGAATAACTTTCGCAATTGTCGAATGATTTTTTCTCTCACTGAGACCACCAACATCTCGTGCTCTTGCCGCCGGCTGGTCTGCTGGAGCTTTTGAAAATCAACAATATATTCATCACTGGGGTGATAAGAGAATTGCTTTACCTCCCAATCAACCTGATCGATCAAATCGCTATCCGACAAATCGCTTTCATATGGCAGCTTTTTAATCAGCGCAAATTGATTTTGCAATGCAAATATGGTTTTTTGGGCATTCAATCGGTAATTCCTAACCAGTTGCTG
This sequence comes from candidate division KSB1 bacterium, assembly GCA_034506395.1. Classification (NCBI taxonomy): domain Bacteria; kingdom Pseudomonadati; species Candidatus Zhuqueibacterota bacterium. The sequence continues at coordinate 68,503 of JAPDPQ010000007.1, forward strand.
CAATTGGCTGCCTATATCCTCTATTCTTTGATCATTACAAATGCTTTCAATATTCAGCGGGGTGTTTAATTCAGTCTGGATAATTTTATTGATCCGGAACTGCTGAGATGTACTTTCAACCTCAATCAACTTCACATTGCGGTCTCTTATATATATCCCCAGTTGAATATTGGTCGGATTTGCATCCATGCCACATTCCCATTTTATTCTTCAGCGCAATTCAAAGTTCACCATTGCTCAAAAAATAAAACTATTACTCTCAAATTCTAATTCGGGAAGCTGCTCTCGAACCGACCAGGCATACCGAAACGCCTTCTTATCAGATGAAGCTATCGCCGCGTCCAGCTTTTTTCACCGGTCTCCACCTTACCATGATTGCTAATTCGATGATGACCAAAATGATACTTCACAAAATTATTTTTGGTCGCCTGAATATCGCTGGAATCTACGGGACATTCAATATTGACATACTTAAAAGCCGATGTGTCGATAATAGCAATTTTATACTCGCGATTGACAGTGGGACAATATTTGAAATTGACCACGGTTTGATTCACTGCACTATCGATTTTCTCGGCCCATTTGGGACCTAAAACATAGAGCGTATCAAGTAAAGATCCGACGGGAACATCAGGCATCATGCGCCGAAACACCAACGAAAGAGAATCGTCGGTTTTGAGCGGATCATAAATTTTGACGCTCCCAAAAGTTCTATCAATTTCCTTGAGAATGTCGACATCGCTGATCCCAATCTCCCGTTTCTCCTTAATAGCGCTCCCCATCTCGGTCTTTTCCAAGCGATTAAGCATCACATGAGCAAGATTAGAATCATAATTCACCGCTTCTAAAATGCTAAACAACAGAGTATCTGCGGTCAGATTATTAATGATTGAATTGGCCCGAGAGTCAGTAGTGACCAGATGATTCAACATCTGCTCTGCGAGTGCGGTGTCGGCTTTGATATACTCCCGAATAATCGTCTTGCTGCTGTCTTTGATAAAGGATATCAATTGATCTAAGTTATCGGTATAATTGTTATGGTGCTGCAAATAGATCATTTCCGCTTTGAAGATCCGATCCATATTGGTGCGACAGGTATTCGTATTTCGCTCCTCCTGTTCCCAGATCTTTTTCGGATAAAGAATGGTGGCGACGAGAGCTGCAGACAAGATCACAATAAGTAGTTTTAAAATGATAGAGCCTTTTGCCGTTGGTGTTGCCATTTTCCCTCCTTAAAAAATTTGCATGAATTAAGTGAATAAAAAATCGATAAACACCCCTACTTGTCCTGAACGAAAATATAAGGTCGCATGACTTCCAATTTTTTGCGCCCGACACCCTTCACCGCTAAAAGTTCTTCGATCTGCTTAAAATTGCCATGTTCTTTACGATACTCCACTATCCGAGCCGCGATCACCTGTCCGATTTGAGGAATCTGGATGAGCTCCTCAATCGTCGCCTGATTAATATCAATGGGCGTCAAGATCGATCTCGTTTTTGAAGTTTTTTTGACGCTGCTAGTTTGTGGCGACACAACCAGTTGCTGAACCGGTTCAACCGGCCGAGGGAATTGTTCCGTTTCCTCGAGCAAAGAATCGATCTCCGCAGCCTTTTCTTTTATTTGTTGTTCGATCAAGGTCAACTGCGGATCGATTTTGGGTGATGGCTCGACATAAGATCTATATAAGCGAATGGCAGCCCCAAGCAGAATGCCGAATACCAAAAAGGAAATGAACAATCTTTCCTGTTTTGTAAATAGCTCGATCATTCAAATAATGCTTGTTTAACTTTTTTAAAAAAGCTTTTATCTGCTGTTGGTGGTTTTAATCCCTCGCTATTCATCAATTCTCGAAGCAATTGCTTTTCCCTTTCAGATAGCTTAGTGGGCGTCCATACCAATACGCGAACCAGTTGGTCCCCTTTTCCCTGTTGGTTCAAATGCGGAATTCCCTTCCCTTTCATCCTGAGGATCTTGCCTGATTGGGTGCCAGGGGCAATCGTCAGCCGCGCCCTGCCGTTTAGGGTTGGGACCTCAACCTCATCCCCTAAAGCTACCTGACTAAAGCTAACGTAAAGATCATATAATATGTCGTCACCATGGCGTTCGAAATATTGGTGCTCTTTTTCTTCAATCACTACGATGGCATCACCCGCAGGGCCTCCTCGAGGTCCCACATTTCCTTCGCCTCGCAAGCTCAAATAATTTCCACTGGTCACTCCAGCCGGAATGGTTACATTGAGCGTGCTTTCCGCCTTTACCCGTCCCTCACCGTGGCAATTGGAGCAGGGCGTTTTGATGATTCGACCTTCGCCGCCACATTCAGAGCAGGTGGTCACATTAATGAACTGCCCAAAAATCGTCCGAGAAGCCTGGCGAATTTCTCCAATTCCATGGCACAGAGGACAATTCTCCATACTAGTACCTTTTTTTAAGCCAGAGCCCCCACAAACTTCACATCTGACGTATCGCTTCACCTTCAGCTTTTTCGTAACCCCAGTCGCGATTTCCTCCAATGTCAATGCTAGCCGGATCTGGAGATCGGTTCCCCGGACCTTTGTCCGCCGACTCCGTGCTTGACTGGTCGTACCAAAAAAATCACCAAATCCAAATCCCGCGGACATAAAAGTCCTCAGCGCATCGCTCAAATCAAACTCAAAACCACCAAAATCTTCAAAACCACCTTTCAAACCTGATTCACCATATTGATCATAGCGACGGCGCTTTTCTGGATCTTTTAATACTTCATAGGCCTCAGAGACCTCCTTGAACTTCTCCTCGGCTTGTTTGTCCCCTGCATTTCTATCTGGATGATACTGAAGAGCCAATTTTCTATATGCTTTTTTTATTTCATTCGCGTCGGCATCACGGGAAACACCTAATATTTGATAATAATCTTTCGCCATCTGTCGTCCCAGACCATTTCACATTTATAGTCAAGCAAATATTCTGCTCTTGAAAATTATCATCGCTCCCTAAACATTCCCATTTGTGTCATTGTGTTTTTTACCATTCAAAATGAACTTTTCACTTGTTCGGCTTGTTCGAGAGCAATGACCTAAGACCAATAGGTTCGATGTTCGAATTTGGATCATCATGCCTCCCCCACTAGTTCAAGAGGCAGGCGATCCCTGAATTAAAAACAACTTCAACACACCCCCCATAGACAAAAACAGAGCAGTTTTTATTTAGCAACAATCACCTGAGCATGTCTTAAAACCCGATCTTTCAGACGATAACCTTTCAATATTTCAGAAACGACTGAATTGGGCGGATGTGCATCATCCTCTACCTGCATAATTGCCTCATGCAACTCAGGATTGAATTGTTGTCCCAATGAACTAATCGGTTCTAAGCCTTGCTTTTTCATCATGGCAATCAATTTCTGGTAGATCAATTCAATCCCTTGCCGAAGCGATTGATAACTTTTTCGTTTCGTTGTTGAGTTCAGCGATCGCTCAAAATCGTCAATGACGGGTAACAATTCACGAGAAAATTGCTCAATAGCGCGGTCGAAAATTTCATTGATCTCTTTATTGTGTCGTTTCTTGAAATTTTCGAACTCCGCTGCCATCCTCAGATATTTATCTTTGTATTCAGCTAACTCTGCTTTTAGTCGCTCAACTTCTTCTGCTAATTGTTTTGTTTTGCTAATCCGGCGTGTTTTTTGGGGTGTTTTTTCAGTCGTAACTGGCGCAGATTCGACCTGGACTCCTACTGGCTCTTTTTCATTGGTATTGCTCGCTTTCATGTGTCACCAATATCCTGATCTCAATAAAGCGTTGGTTTGTGTTCAACAAAAAAGTTACTTATTTCTTTCGCGATGAAATCGACAAGACTGATTACCTTTTCGTATTTCATTCTTGTCGGTCCAAGGATGCCAATCGTCCCGGTAATATCACCAATCCGATAGGCTGCTGTTATTAAGCTGCAATTGTTCAGGAGTTCCTCCTTATTCTCCTGTCCAATAGCAATGGAGATCTTATCCTCATTGGCGGTAGAATCGCTCAGCACGCGAATCAAGATTTTTTGATTTTCGATCAATTCAAGCAGCTTAGTCATGCGCTCCTGATTAGCGAACTCCGGTTGAGAAAAAATATTCTGAGTCCCTTTAACCAGCAGATGCCCATCCTCGGTCATGAAAATCTTGTCCGCAGATGCTGAAAATTGAGAAATCAAATTTTCATCGCCTAAAGTGACATCAGAAAGCCTCGTATTAAAGGTTTCTCGAATCTGCTTTAGTGTCAAACCGCTCAATCGTTCATTCAAAATTCGTGCCGTTTCTTCCAATTTGTTCTGGGAAATATTATATTTTATTTCCATCATGATGGTCTTGACTAACCCATAGCTAATGGCAATGATCACCAGCAGCTTGTTCTCGCTCAGCTTCACTAATTCTAGCTTTTCAAATTTGCCCTGATAGAATCGCGGCGAGAGCACAACTCCCAATTGGTTAGAGATTTGAGACAACACCTCGCATGATTTTTCTAGTATCGCTTCAACATCCTCATTGGCGACATCTTCCAGCCGTTGATCTATAAATTGTTTTTCCGATTTCGTTACTCGCTCGATCATCATCAAATCATTCACATAATAGCGATATCCCAGATCTGTGGGAATTCGACCAGCCGAAGCATGAGGTTGCGTCACCAATCCCTTCTCATCTAAATCCATCATAATGTTTCGAATGGTCGCTGGACTTAGGCGATTTTTATTGGCTCTCGATAAAAATCTCGATCCAATTGGCATTGCACAATTGACAAAATTCTTTACCAGTGATTTTAAAATGAACCCTTCTCGCTGGGTAAGTAACGATTCAGCCATGTGAATAACTTCACCCCCTGCTGAATAAATAATTCTTAGATTTTCACTAACATATCTTTTTTTTGCACCATGAAGATAACAATTTTTAGCTCATTTGTCAAGTAAAATTTCGTTACCATCTAAATCAATAGCGCTGCTGTTGCATGATGCGTTCGATAATTAATATTTCAAAAATTTTCTCAATGCCAGAACGCTGCCCAAAAAACCAAGGCAGATCCCTAATAAAATTATCGCAAAATAGCTGTACTTGTCAATGAAAATAACGCCAGGAATTTCTAATTTCACTGCCTTTATTGACAAATAAAAGAAAATTGCAGCGGTAATCCCCCCGAGCAGGCCTTGAACTATCCCCTCAACAAAAAATGGTCGTCGGATAAATTGTCTCGTAGCGCCGACCAATTTCATGATTTCAATAATTGTCAATCGGGAATAAATGATAAGCTTGATGGTATTGGAGACTAAAAAAATCGCTCCGCCCCCTAACAAGATCCCTATACCTAAAATAATAATCAAAAATATTCGAATGTAACGCTCCAGCAAAACGATTAAATCCTGCCGATAAATAACCTCATCCACTCCATCAAGCTGTTCGAGCTGTTTGGCAATTCTCTCTACACTTGCTCGCGAGCGCGCCGATGGGTGCAATCGGATCTGAAACGAAGCTGGTAATGGGTTATCATCTAAAATGTCAAAAATCTCCTGACCGAATTGTTGCCGGAAAAGCGCAGCAGCAGCAGCTTTCGATACATAATGAACACTATCAATTCCCTGGATGCTGATGATCTTCTGTTTCAATTCATAAATTTGTTCTGGATTGAATGAATTATCAATAAAGACCTCCATCTCCATGCGCGATTGAATTTGCTGAATGATATGATGAATATTTAAAATGATGATACCAAAAATACCGATCAACACCAGGGCAAAAAAGATGGTAGATGTGGCTACAAACGCCGAGAACTTTGCGCGACGTAAACCTTTTAATCCTTCAATAATAGAATAAAACATTTTTGGACGCAATTATAATGTTCTTCCTTTTTCAATTCGAATCACCTTGCGGCGATGCTCCCGTACCAGGCGGTAATCGTGGGTCGCCATCAAAATCGCCGTCCCTCTGGAATTGATCTTCTCAATCAACTGAATGATTTCGTCAGCAGCGGCTGGATCAAGATTGCCTGTAGGTTCATCAGCTAATAAGATGATCGGCTCATTTACCAGCGCCCGGGCGATCGCCACCCGTTGCTGTTCCCCCCCAGATAACTGATAGGGCATTTTATTTCGCTTATGGCTTAAACCGACTTCTGCCAGCACGCGCAACACGCGGCGCTTAATTTCACCCCGGCTTGTGCCGATTACTTGCAGAGCGAACGCCACATTGTCGTAAACGGTTCGATCATTTAATAACTTGAAATCTTGAAAAATGATCCCTAGTTTGCGCCGCAAATACGGAATCTTTTTCTTTTTAATGGTCAGCGAATTAAATCCATTTACAATCACATGGCCCGATTGAGGAAAAATATCCAGATAAATGACTTTCAAAACGCTGCTCTTGCCAGCACCACTGGGGCCTACGAGATAGACGAACTCCCCTGGCTCAATGGTGAGATTGACCAATTCCAGCCCCTCGCCACCAGGATATTTGGCCACTACGTTGGAGAGTTGAATCATTTTTATGGTTCCTTCCTCAATACAAAATGGACTCTCAGTGAATGTTCACTTCCGGGTCGAAACGACAACCCATCGTAAATTTGTAATAGCTTAAAATCGGTTTGCTTGATCAGGGATTGAACTTCTGCGATATGCAATATCCTTTGCCGATGAACTTCAATGAAGGTTTTCTTATGTTCGTCAAGATATATTTCAAACCGATTGGTGTGAATCCTATCGTTCCGATCGTAACTGCTGGCACGTGTGTACCAATATCCCTCACCTCGATTTTTTTCAAAATAGTTTTGGAAAAACCGTTTGGAATTCTGCTCTGTGCAAATATCAAAAATGAATAGGCCCTGGGATTGCAATGACTGATAAACACTTTCTAACATGCTCATCCAATCACCATCCTTTAGCAGGTAATTGACACTATCATAAAGGCTAATAATAACATCGATAGTGGACCGCAAACAAAAATCACACATGCTCGATTGCCAAATAGAGATCGATCGATTGGCAGCAGCCAATTTGTGCTGAGCCACTTTTAGCATCTCAAACGATAAATCGCTTCCATAAAGTTGATATTTCTTTGAGTTCAACTGCATCAGCAGATTGCCAGTACCACAAGATATATCCAAGATGGTCCGAGCATTTGGATTCCATCGTTCAATGATTTTTTCAATATAGCTGCCCCAATTCTTATAATCGACGTATGACATTAATTCATCATAGATATAGGCCAATTTCGAATAGGGGGGAACCACCTCATTATTGTTTTCATCATGCTCGTGCAAAATCTGCTATCTCCACCAAAATTTTCCCTGAAAAATTAAATTGTATTCTCTAACTTTGCCACGAACCCAAATATAAAGCACCCATCACACTCTTGGAAGCTTTGATCAACCAAGTTTCACCAGGTCAGCCAAATAGGCCGAGGAATCGAATTCGATGCCCCTGGATTTTGTAGAATTATTTCATTTTTTAACATGAGAGCGATAAAACATCTAATGAAATTCGTTCTAATGCTTCGCAAGGAAGAACAGTTTATCTGCTAATTTGCAGCAAAAGAAATCAGATCTATTCAACGAGACTTAATTATCCTGTCAGATTAAATTTCGATGAAAATTTCGAAGCTCTCGGTCACCGCTTATTCATCCAAAATACACAGCTCCCAGAATCGTTGACCTTTGACTACCTGTCACCGTGGGTAAATTATTGGGGATCGCAGCAACCGTTTCGTTGGCCAGGATTGCAAAAGAAATCGCTTCCTTGGCGTCCGCTGGAATTCCGAACGCATCGGACCTCAATACTTTGCTCGCATAAAAATACTTTGCTATTGAATTCATCAGCGTGCGATTGTTAACGCCTCCCCCACCGACGATCAATTCATTGACTTGGGAAACTGTAATTCCTGTCAGCATCATCGCACCTGCAATGGAATGCGCTGTCAGCTCTGTGACTGTAGCGATGATCTCTTGAGGAGTCAAATACAATCTCCGAGCGATCGAAAGAATATGATCAATGAATGGTCTGCCGAATTCTTCCCGCCCCGTGGATTTAGGGATCGGTCGATTGAAGTAGGGGTGCTTTATCATATCTGATAACAATTGAACAGAAACCGCCCCCTGTGATGCAATGTGACCATCTTCATCATACGGTAAACCATAAAAATGTGAGACAAGCGCATCGATCACCATATTACCAGGGCCGCTATCAAATGCCATTACCTCCGATGCCGAGCACCCCCGGCGCAACACAGTTAAATTCGCGATACCTCCAATATTCAAAATCACTCTATTGAGCTCATTAGAACGGAATAAAATATAATCGACATATGGCACCAAAGGGGCTCCTTGCCCTCCCAACGCAATGTCGGCTGATCGAAAATTTCCCACCGTCACACAGCCGAGGCGATTGGCAATGACTGCTGGCTCACCGATTTGCAGCGTCGACCGTATCGATTTATTCATCATCGAAACTTCATTGGAGAGATGCTGGATCGTTTGCCCATGGGAGCCGATTAAATCTATCTTGCTGAGATCGAAATGAGCATTTCGACAAATATTAATTGCTGCATCAGCAAAATACTCTCCAACAACAAAATTGAGCTGGCAAAGCTCAGCAGCGTTTGTTTTCCCAGATTCTGCAATTTCCAGCAGGCGTTTTCTGAGCGCATTCGGATAGGGGAACATTTGAAAATGAATCAACTCGACCTCGGTGTCAAGCCCGAAATTCTTGATTCGAGTCAGCGCTGCATCAATGCCATCCATTGAGGTGCCAGACATCAATCCGATGACAAACTTATCTGTCTTTTTCGCCAGTTTAATTATTGGGTGCATTGCTTAAATTAGAAGCCGTTGCTCAATAGAATTTTGCAGATTCTGAATTAAATGTTCAGTAATTTCAGCACCAGATTTTTGAATCGCAAGCAATGCTGCTCCATATTCAGGGGGAAACATCGGGTCGGAAATTTCCACGTTCCAGGAAATCTCATACAATTCTTTCGCAATCTCGTGAATCACCATGTCGCGCTGCTTGAAGATGCTTCCGATGAGCGCCACCCGAATCTCATCGCCTTCAAAATTCAAACGCTGAGCCACGGCCTTGGCCAACAGACCGAGCTCTTTACCAGTGCGACGAATAATTTCCGCTGCCACCGCATCGCCATTCTTGGCTTCCGCAAAGACAATCGGCGCCAAATCCGCGATCGCCACTCGATCAATCCGATTCTGATAAATTTGGGGGATGATTTGATCGATGGAGTTCAATCGAAAATGCGTGGTAAGCTTATCCTTCAAACTGGTTTTTTCGCCCCTGCCATCAAAATCTTTTAGTGCAGCAACAATCGCCTCTCGCCCAATAAAATAACCGCTCCCTTCGTCACCCAATAAATAGCCCCAGCCTCCAGAACGGACAATTTTCCCTTGGCTGTTCTTACCAAAACAGATCGCTCCAGTGCCCGAAATAATAATAATCCCTGGCCCAGTAGCAAAGGCCCCAGCCAGCGCTGCCATCGCATCGCTATCTACGATCACTTTCTTGTTGAATTCAGTATCATGAAAAAGCGCTACAATTTCCTTTCGGTCACTATCCCTCCCAGCACCTGCGAGACCTAAAAAAATATGATCGATCTTATTTGCTGGCAAATTACTCTGCTTTATCAAACTATCAAATCCTTTCAACAACTCTTCTCGCAGCTTTTTTCCGCCCACAACCTGATAGTTAGTGCTTTCGCCTTTCGCGCTGGCAATAATATTTCCTAACGAGTCAATTAAAACAAAATTGGTTTTAGTTCCTCCACCATCTACACCGATAACATAACGGTTCATAATTCCTTCCTTCCTAATGGGTCATTTATTAGAAAATAAAGTTTTTCTATTTTCACTTGGTTAATAATCTTAATCAAAATTGGAATCCGATGTTCCTTCAGAACAGCTCAGTCGATTGGCAGCTCGGGATGATAAGCTCTTTATGCCTTAAGTTTAATTATTGCCAAAAACGGAGGTGCCGCAATCGAACTGTCAACCAGGATGCGATAATAGCTTTCAAGACATCAATTGGAATAAATAAGAATAAAATCGTTTTCAATAATCGATGAAAATTTATCTTAACCTGGGAAAGTTGATCAATATTGAGATACCAACCCATTTTCAAATTAATATAGAAATAAGCTATCCCCATGCTAAAAATAATAATCACCCCTGTGATATCCGCCAACAAATAGCCAACAAATTGCTGTGTCATTGATGGTGGCTTTATGCGCCAGTTGACTGAAAACATTTTCATTATCATTCCAATCCCCAGCGCTGCAAAGGGATAACTTAACAAATACCCAAACGTTGGTTGCAATACGTATCCGAGGCCCCCTCCATAGGCGAAAATTGGGAGTCCCATTAGGCCTAGGGTAATATATAAAATCTGGCTGAGTGAGCCAAACTTGCCTCCCAGTATATTGCCGCTCATCATAACGAACAACGTCTGCAAGGTGACTGGCAAATAAATTAGGGGCAATTTGATATAAGAGCCAATTGCCGTCAGCGCAGCAAAACAGCTCACTAAAATGATTGCACGAAGATTGCTTTTAAGCTGCATAGTTATTGATCTTAAAAAAGCGGGTCAAATATACGAAATATATTATACAAAGTCAATTTCATTTTTTCTCAAAGACCGCATGAACTTTCTGCGTCGGCTCTCGTTAAATTGCCAGCCAGGCAACTCGAATTTCCAAATTGACTCAGTCGAGAATTGATTAGTAAGGCTGTATTAACTTAGATCTATGATTGGACATAAATATCAAGCGGAATCATAGATAGTCTCGAGAAGTCAATCTTTATAGAAATGAACCTTCTGCCCAAAAAATTTTTTTAATAAATCTTCGGTCCATTTTAGAATTTTAGATGAAATTGCAAGTCTTTTATTGGTTGATAATTGTCATCATATTCGTTGGTCACGTTCCATGTTTGGGACATACCACCGAAGTGGATACCATAGCGCTGGAATTTAGCACTGTGGATTCGGGGCCATATTGTTTCTCTCCACACAAGCAGATTAAACGTCCTAAGATTGGTATTGCGCTCAGCGGTGGCGGAGCTCGTGGCTTTGCCCAAATCGGCGTATTAGAGGTGCTCGAAGAAAACCATATCCCCATCGACTGCATCGTTGGTTCGAGTATGGGAAGCATCATTGGCGGCCTTTATGCCGCTGGCTATTCCCCACAGGAAATTTATCACCTTGCCAAGAAAATCGATTGGCTAACGTTGATGGAAGATACGCCGCCACGAACTAATCTATTTATCGGTCAAAAACAAGAACGAGGCCGAGCAATCTTTCAAATCCGATTTAAAGGAACCAAGCCAGCATTTCCTCAAGCCCTTAGCCCCGGCCAAAAGCTCTCGATTGTTCTGACCAATCTTACATTAATGGCCGATTATCCAACCACTTCAGATTTCGATCGATTAAGGGTGCCATTTCGGGCGCTGAGCTGTGATCTGGTCTCTGGTCAGAAAGTTTTACTCCGGCATGGCAATCTCGCTGAAGCAATGCGAGCATCATCTGCGGTCCCATTGCTTTTCATGCCTGTAGTTATGGATTCGATGCTATTGGTCGATGGTGGCCTCATCAATAATATCCCAGTAGATGAGGTTAAAAATTTTCCAGTGGATTTGATCATCGGCGTGGACACGGTTTCCAAATTAAGAGATCGAAACAACCTTAACGCACCTTGGGAAATTGCAGACCAAGTCACCAGCATTATGCAACGGGAAAAAAATGCCCAGCAAAGAGAAAAAGCCAGCATCTTAATCAGAATTGACATGGATGATTTCAAATTCGATAGTTTTCAATTCATAGACGAAATAATAGCCGCGGGCAGATTAGAAACAAAAAAATATGTTGAGCAAATAAAAACTCAAATTGACAGCTTCTCCCCATCGCGCTGGATCGATTCCACAGTATTTCGTTTAGCAGATGTCAGAATTAGCATAGACAACCAATTCTCAAGCAGCTTGGTTAAAATGTTTACCGATTCCTTGGTCAACCAAAGAATAACCTATAAAAAGATATACTCTGTTCTACAACAAATTTATGAAACTGGTTATTTCGATGACGTCAAATGCTACGTTGCCAAAACAGAAGGTTCGATCTTTGTCACCTTTAAAGCACAAACAAAGCCAATTCTCAAAAGAATTATTTTAGAGGGAAACACCGTTTTTTCTGATTCAGTCCTATTGAAAAATTTTTCAAGCGAATTTGGAAAGCCCATTAATTATTATCGTTCCAGGCAAGATATATTGCAGCTTATCAGACATTACAAACAGGCTGGCTATGCACTCATGACGATCAAATCAGCCGAACTTATCGATGGAACACTTCATCTCGCAATTGATGAAGGGAAGCTATCCGCTGTTTCAATCGAAGGCAACGATCGAACCAAAGACTATGTGATCCTAAGAGAATTTCCCCTGAAAGCTGGTGATATTTTTAATATCAGAGATGCCAATGAAGGGCTAAATAACATTCATAGCACTGGATTATTTGAGAATGTCACTTTTGAGGTTTTCCCCCACCAGTCAAATGTCCAATTGATAATTAAGGTCAAAGAAAAGGCATTTACGCTATTCAAGCTAAGCTATCGATACGACTTAGAAAGAAATAGCAAATCCATGCTTGAAATTGCGGATGAGAACTGGCTCGGTACGGGGAATCAAATCAGCTTTCAAACTCAATATGGGGCTAAAGATCAAATATTGAAGTTAAAATTTCGAGATGATAGAGTCTTCAGAACCTACATGACCTATCACCTTGACCTCTTTTTTAATCGCCAAAAGTATTACAGCTACAACAATGGAATTCAGATCGGCGAATATCAACAACAGGAATCTGGAATTTCCTTTTTGATCGGTCAACAAATTAAACGCCTCGGGCTTTTCTCAATAGTTGCTACTTTAAATACTATTGATTTAAAAAAGGTCACTGGTTCAGGCTACCCGCAGGGCAAAACCGAATTTAAAACTATCACCATCCAATCGATCGTCGATTCGCAGGATCAGATGCCGTTTCCTCGCACTGGCAAATTGTATCAATTTTTCTATAAAATGTCATCGGCCCGTTTTTTGGTTAGCCAAGCCTCCTTCATAAAACTATTCACCTCTTATGAAACTTACTATACCTTTTACAAAAGAAATACGATCCACCCACGGCTATTCTGGGGCACATCGGATTTGACCACGCCTTTTGTCGAGCAATTTCGACTTGGAGGATTATCATCTTTCTTTGGCATGAGGGAGAACGAAAAAATCGGGCGACATGTCATCGGTGCAAGCCTCGAATACCGCTATTTTTTCCCATTTCGTCTCCCAATAAACTTCTATTGGAGCATTCGATATGATATTGGATCTGTCTGGAAAAATAAATTGGATCTGGAAAATAAAAAGCTGGATCAAGGCTTGGGAACTGCACTCGAGATTGAAACTCCAGGCGGACCAATCTCTTTGGCCGTGGGAAGGAAAATGGGAGGTAATTACGTGCTGTATTTTTCCGCTGGGTTCAAGTTCTAAAATTCACTAAATTGGTTTCCGGCGAAATTCTGTGTTGCAGTTTGATCCAACCGAGCTTAGTAGAAAGATGAATTTTCATTTTTGACAGAATCAAATCACAAAATTTTCCCATCAGATAGCAAGTCAGAATGACAGGCTTCTATATTTTTTTCAGTAGCCAATAGACCGAATTCAGATAAAGTCTTAACACCAGAACCATGTGCTTTCAGGGATCAACCCGTATGAGAACCATCGCCGTTAAAAAAATTCCCCAAAAGCCGATCATTCTCAAATTGGCATTGGGAAATTTTTTCTGATTGACGTATTTTTGAGCGAGATGCTCATAGCTCCATGAATAAGCAATGCTATCGGCTACGATCTCGCTGCAAATTCCATTTCACCCATTCTGTTTGTTCGTCCTTATCAGTTTTTTTGAATCCCCCGAGCTGCTTCACCTGTCCCTTTTTATCAATCACGATTTTTTGCATGCTCTTGATGATATAAACCCATTCCTCCATAGAAACTTGGTGTGGGCCTGGGATTTGATGCGGTCCTGGGATCTGATAGACTCCGATCTGCTTCGGTACGATATCAGATTTTTCCGGCGCATTGGTAATGCGGACCTCACCGTTGTAGACTTTGAGCTCGGTTGTCGAATCTGGATCAACCCCAAGCCGAAGCACCGTTCCAGTAATCGCAGCCACAGCTACTGGGGCAGCAATTTCGATTTTTGTGTTCGCCTTTTTCTTATTAATATTTGCCCAGATATCTCCCTGTTGAACCGAAATTTGGGTTTCTTTGGTCTTCTGCTTGGTTTCTTCATAGAGCTTAACGATGTCAATGATTGTCTCTGGAGCCATTCGGATGATATCCAGATCAAGCAATTCTAATTCTGCCCTACTTCGCTGAAAGGTTCGCACCCGGTCTCCACCCAGAATCGTCGTATCTTTCGCTGCATTCTGCCATTCTTCCTGCGTAATTTGCTTTTTCTTCACTTGTCCATCCGTATAAGTGACCAACCCTTTTTTCTCTGGGTTAGATGGTGCAACATGGACAGCAACATTACCAAATAGAACGAGCGAAAAAACCATAACACTTGCTATCCATTCTCGTCCTCTTAAGATCTGCTTGAAAGTTCTCATCTTTTCATCCCCTCAGTTTTATCGTCATCTATTGTTTGGGAAATATCGGTTGAATACCAGATCCCCCAATCGAAGGGCTTCCTTCGAATATAATCCAATCGATCGATTTTGAAGTTCGCTGTCAATTAATTTTTTGGCATCTTTCCAATTGTCAATTAAATCTAAATTGCTAATGAATTCATCATAAGCATAGATATCGTTATCAAAAATTCGTTTTTGAATAAGCCTCCGGTCCTTTTCTCCAATCATTATTTTCAATGAAACTAACGGCCCCTGAGGTTGTTTCTCAATATTGCTCCTCTGGATCACCATATCCATCGGATCTTTCCAGTTATTGGTGATTTTGAGAATCTTGCGTTCAGTGGTATTTTGCCTCTCGTTCTGGTCAATTGGAGTCTCTATAATGAAAGTTTGGGAGAATGCTTTATTGTCTTGATCGGCCTTTGAGGATATCTCAGCACTATCATCGGCTTCGGAGAACGGAAGCACCATAAAACGGTCTATATCATCGGTATTTTCCTCACCCCCATGCGAATCTTCGCGAGCAATATACTGGCTCAGCAAAGATTGAATTTCATTAATCGAAATGGATTCGCTCGGAAATGACTCGAAAGCGACCCAATATTTTTCCAAATTACGTTCCTTTAGAAGCAGGCGAACATAAGTCAATTTGATTTGATGATTCTCAATGCCATATATCATCCCCAAAAAATTGACAAAAGCTTTAACGTCACCCATAAAAGCTGGAATGAAATTCTCCTGGTAAACCTGTTTATTGGTTTCGTCCAAAAGTTTCTTAAAGTCCTCTTCGACAATGTGATATTGATCAAATTTTTTTATCTGTTCGATCAGGCGTTTAATGATCATTCTCTGATCATCAAGGCCTTCTAAAATCTGAAGGATTTCAGTTTGTAATCGTTCAGATTTATTTCGAAAAAAAATTCTGATGAGCGATGTTGTCGGTTTGACCAATAGGTTAAATTGAAGGCTTATGGTTTTGTTGATAATCTCCACCAGCTCTTCTCTGGAAAACAATGTTGCTTCCTCGAACGCCCTCATGAGCTGATGTTTGAGCTCAATAATTTTTTCATATTCAAAATCAAACCGTTTTGAGTTATTAAATTGAAATGGTTCTTCAGTAACGATGTATTTCTGAACGCTATTTTGAAGAAAATTTTTTAAAAAAGTTGGCAATCTTTTATCGATAAGCTCCTTATATGAAATAAAATTTTTATTTCCAATTAAGCGTTCACGAACTGCGTCAGCTAAAAGTTTCTTTTCGCTTTCCCCTGCTGTCGTATCCATGTTGTTCCTTCCCAAAAAGCGATTGTATGTAAGAGTTGATTAAGCAGTAGCGTCGTTAGAATAGCTCTGTGTGCTTGAGTTTCAAAATCAGATTCTGGGAAAATCGAAATTGTCAGGATGAGCTTTCTCCTGCCACACAAAACTTTAGGCCTTTAGCCAGGGCTGCAATGATTCGACAATGCTTAATCTTCATCCTTGATAATGCGGGCTACATCGGCAATTTGGTCGTTACCAGTTAACCGGATCAGCCGAATTCCCTGAGTTGCTCGGCCAGAGAGCCGAATTTGCTTGACAGCCTGACGGATGACATTTCCTTTGGCGGTGATAATCATTACATCATCATCATCGACCACTTCTTTTAGAGAGATCATTTTTCCAACGCGCTCGGTGGTGTTTACAGTGACAATTCCTTTTCCACCTCTGCGTGTGATCCGATATTCTTTAATTGGCGTCCGCTTCCCATAACCTTTTTCGGTAATTACCAGCAGCGTCGATTCCTTTCGAACCGTTACCATCCCGACTACGAAATCATCTTTAGCAAGGGTAATTCCTGTCACCCCAGTGGCCTGCCGACCCATGTCTCTTACTTCGGATTCGTGAAAGCGGATCGCCTTGCCGAAATAGGTTCCGAGAACAATTTCTTGATTACCATCGGTAAGTCGCGCATCGATCAGATCGTCCCCCGATCTTATATTAATAGCGTTAATCCCAGCTTTACGCGGATTCCCAAATGCAGATAAAACGGTTTTTTTTACTAATCCCTTTTTGGTCGCCATAACCACATAATGATCATCATCAAAATCTCTCACATTCACTATGGCCGCGATCTTTTCATCTTTTTGGATATCAATGAGATTCACGATTGCTCTACCCTTCGACCCCTTTCCTGCCTGAGGAATTTCATATACCTTTAGCCAATAACACCGGCCTTTATTGGTGAAAATGAGAATATAATGATGCGTGGAAGCGATAAATAAATGCTCAATAAAATCCTCAACTTTTGTCGTCGCTCCTGTCTGCCCAGTTCCCCCGCGGGATTGGCGTCGATAACCCGAAACTGGAAAACGCTTGATAAATCCAGCATGGGATATGGTAATGACCATATCCTCCTCGGCGATCATGTCTTCAATGGTAAACTCTTCCGTTTTTGAAATAATTTCGGTCCGACGAGCGTCTCCATATTTTTCTTTGAGTGCTAATAGTTCCTCCTTGATCACCTGCATGCGAAGCGATCGATTTTCGAGAATGGCTTTTAATTGGCTGATAAGTTTGAGTGTCTCTTTTAGCTCATCCTCAATTTTTTTGCGCTCTAATCCAGTTAATCTTTGCAATCGCATATCTAAAATTGCCTGAGCTTGAACCTCTGAAAATTTGAAAGTTTTCATCAACCCCTGCTTGGCTTGCTCAGGGCTTTTCGATCGTTTGATTAATGCGATAATTTCATCAATATGATCGAGCGCCTTTTTCAGACCTTCTAAAATATGAGCTTTCTTTTCAGCTTTATCCAAATCAAATTTGGTCCGTCGGACAACCACATCGTGCCTGAAATTGATGAAATGCTGAAGCATTTGTTTTAGATTCAGCACCTGAGGTACGCCATCGACCAATGCCAGCATAATCACGCCGAACGTGACTTGCATTTGCGTATGACGATAAAGCTGATTGAGAATCACAGACTCTTGAGCATCTCGCTTTAGCTCAATCACGATTCGCAGGCCATCTTTATCAGATTCATCGCGAACCTCCGAAATTCCTTCGATCTTCTTTTCATTGACCAACTCTGCTATTTTTTCAATGAGATTCGCCTTATTCACCATATAAGGGATTTCAGTAACGATGATATTGCTCCTTCCCCCCCTCACCGTTTCGACATTTGCACGCGCTCGAACAATGATCCGTCCCCTCCCCGAGCGATAAGCCTCATCGATTCCCTCTTCACCGTAAATTATCGCTCCAGTCGGAAAATCTGGCCCTTTGATGATCTTCATCAAGTCTTTGATGTTTGCATCAGGCTTATCAATCAGCATCACCAATGCATCGATAACCTCATTGAGATTGTGCGGAGGGATATTGGTGGCCATGCCCACAGCGATCCCAGATGATCCATTGATCAGCAAATTCGGCAAAACCGATGGCAATACCGTTGGTTCTTTCAAAGATTCATCAAAATTCGGGACAAAATCCACCGTGTCTTTATCGATATCTTGAAGCAATTCCTCCGCAATCGGGGTCATTCTTGCTTCAGTATACCGCATGGCGGCTGGCGCATCACCATCCAACGATCCAAAATTTCCCTGACCATCAATGAGCGGATAGCGAAGCGAAAAATCTTGAACCATTCGAACCATTGTGTCATATACCGCAGCATCGCCATGGGGATGATATTTCCCCAGTACTTCGCCAACAATTCTGGCAGATTTCTTGTATGCAGCATTCGACCGCAATCCAAGTTCATGCATACCATATAATACGCGTCGATGAACTGGCTTCAAACCATCTCGCACATCTGGCAAAGCTCGAGCAACAATTACCGACATCGAATAATCGATGTAGGAATCCTTCATTTCCTCTTCGATGTAAATCGGAATAACCCGTTCTCTTTTAATCTCCATAATCAATGATCTCTTGTTTTAATGGCCGGAATTTTAATACGCTGATAAATGAATCACTAAAAAGTTCAGTTAATCTTAACTTGCTAAATTAACTGGCCAAAATCTTCAATTTTAAATATCGAGATTTCGAACATACTTCGCATTTTCTTCGATGAATTTCCTGCGCGGCTCTACTTTGTCTCCCATAAGAGTCGAGAAAATCAGATCAGCCTGGAAAGCCTCTTCAATGGTTACCTTCAATACCGTTCTATTTTCAGGATCCATTGTGGTTTTCCAGAGCTGTTCTGGGTTCATTTCTCCTAGGCCTTTATATCGTTGAATGCTGATCCCATTTCGACCCAATCGCTCCAAAAGGCCCTCCAATTCTTCATCATCGTACGCATAAAATTCCTGTTTTCCTTTTGTTAATCGATAAAGAGGAGGTTGGGCAATATAGATATGCTCCTTTTCGATGAGCTCACGCATATATCGGAAAAAGAAAGTGAGCAATAAGGTTCGAATATGAGCGCCATCAACATCAGCATCAGTCATGATGATTATTTTGCCATAGCGAAGCCGAGAAATGTCGAAATCATCAGCTCCGATACCCGTCCCCAAAGCCGTAACTATTGTACGAATTTCTTCATTAGAAAGAATTTTATCCAGTCTGGCTTTTTCAACATTTAGGATTTTACCTTTCAACGGCAATATTGCCTGAAATCTTCGGTCTCGTCCTTGCTTAGCAGAACCACCTGCAGAATCCCCCTCAACAAGATAAAGCTCACAATGTTCCGGGTCCTTGATCGAGCAGTCTGCCAGCTTTCCAGGTAGTCCTCCGCCATTAAGTGCTGTTTTGCGTCTTGCAATTTCTCTCGCCTTACGTGCTGCCTCTCGAGAACTGGCGGCTGAAATCACCTTTTCAATAATTATTTTCGCAATAGAGGGATTCTCTTCCAAAAAGAGATTCAACCCATCACTCACAACACTCTCGACAATCCCCTTAACCTCACTGTTGCCTAACTTGGTCTTTGTCTGTCCTTCAAATTGCGGCTCTACATGTTTAATGCTGATAACTGCCGTCAAACCCTCGCGAACATCTTCTCCTGTGAAAGTGAAATCCACATTTTTAAGCAAGTTGTTTTTCGTTGCATAATTATTTAATGTCCTGGTTAAAGCAGTCTTAAAACCAATTAGATGAGACCCTCCTTCGATTGTATGAATATTATTCACGTACGAAAAAATATTTTCATTATAACCGCTGTTATATTGAAAAGCTACTTCAACTGGAACGCCATCTTTCTCGCTTGAAATATAAATGGGTTTAGGTTGAATGGGATCTCTATTTTGATCCAAATACTGGATAAACGCTACAATTCCCCCAGAATATTTAAAACTATCTTTTCTACCAGACCTTTTATCTTCGATCTTTATTAGCAGATCTTTATTCAAAAATGCTAGTTCGCGAAGTCGTTCGCATAATATTTCATAATTAAAGTTGATTTTTTTGAATATCTCAACATCAGGGAGAAAATGTGTTTTAGTACCGGTTCTATCTATCTTTCCTTTTTGAATTACCTCAGTCGTTGGAACTCCTCGAGAGTATCGCTGATAATAAATATTCCCATCGCGATAGACCTCAACCTCGCACCACTCAGATAGGGCATTCACCACAGAAACTCCCACGCCATGCAAACCGCCAGAAACCTTATAGGACTTCTTATCAAATTTCCCGCCAGCATGAAGCATGGTCATCACTACTTCCAAAGCGGATTTCTTCTGCGTGGGATGGATATCGACGGGAATGCCACGGCCATTATCAATGACCGTTACGGAATTGTCTTTCTCAATAATAACCTCAATTTCAGTGCAAAACCCCGCTAAAGCTTCATCGATACTATTATCGACCACTTCATAAACCAAATGATGAAGCCCCCGGATTGATACATCCCCAATATACATCGCAGGTCTTCGCCTGACTGCCTCAAGTCCCTTGAGGACAGTAATTTGACTGGCATCATATTTTGCTGGATTTTCGACCATATTATCTTGCTGTCCGTTCATCTACACACCTTCCAATTTGCTCATCATCACTTCTATTGAAAATTGAGGCTTGGAAATGAATATAAAGCTCATGTTTTGTTACTGGATTATTTAATAAAAAATATAATTAGAAAAATTTCAAATCATCGATAATACATTTTCCAATTTTTTTATTCAATTTTTCTATTATCTCTTTTTTGAAAAACAACAGCTCGTTCCTCCAGCTATCGTTTTTCACATTGACAAATAATGTTCTTCCTACTATCTTTTCAGCTCTGCTAATGTTTGCAATTTTTTTTCCAACTACTTCAGGCCACATTGCGAGGGCTTGATTTTTTAAAATTTCGTTTTCAATACCAAGATCTTTTATTAATTGAGTTAAAGCCTGAGCAATCGTTTTCATAATCATTAATAAAGCAATGATGTTAATTGCTGATAAGTTTCACATTTCCATCAGCAATTATAAATACACGATCATTGTCGCAGATTTTACTACTTTCTGGCAATAAAGTTGCAGTGATAAAAACTTGTTTAACTCTTGAAAGAATATCTAAGATCTTCGCTCTTCTAATTTCATCAATCTCAGAATAAAGATCATCAAGCAACATGATTGGCGTTTCACTCAACTGCTCTTTCAGAATTTCAAATTGGGCTAATGCCAATGATATTGCAACCGTTTTATGCTGCCCTCGAGAGCCATATTTTCTGATCTCTTTTCCATTAATTTTTATTTCAAAATTATCCAGATGAGGACCAACTATGCTAACACCTCTGCTAATTTCGTGATTCCTTACCTCCATCAATTTTTGTTTAAAAATGGATTCTATTTCTTTTTTGGGCGCTATCAAAAAATTTGGACAATATTCAAATGTCAATTCCTCCTCTGGTCCAGACAGTTCCGAATAAATTTGATTCAGCCTATTAGAAAATTGTGAACAAAAATGATAACGATACGCTATAATTCGACTTCCAGTCTCGATCAAATTTTGATTCCAAGGCTCAATTATTGAGGGTCTAAACTCCTTCGATATTTTACAATCGAGAAGCAACTTATTTCTCTGTTGAAGAATTCGATTATAATTCAATAAATTGAAAAGATAATTTTTATTTAACTGACATAACAATATGTCGATAAATTTTCGACGGTAGATCGGAGGGCCAGAAGTGATGGCATTTTCATCGGGAGATGACAACACAACTGGAAAATTTCCGATTAAATCTGAAGCTTTGCTTTTTGCCTTGTGATTAATTATTATTTCTTTTCCTCGTTGCAAGGAATAATATATGCCTACTTCGTTGCTATTTCCACCATCGGATTCAAACCTCCCTTTTAAAATATAATGATCCTGGGTAAATCTAATTTCCTCCTTATCAAAATTAGTCCGAAAACTTTTTGATAGACATAATTTATAAATGGCCTCTAAGATATTGGTTTTGCCTTGAGCATTTCTACCAATCAGAAAATTTTTATGGCTTCCAAAAACAATATCAATATGCTCATAATTCCTAAAATTTGTTAGTTCCAGGTGTTGTAAAATCATCCCGATAATTTTTAGTCTGTTAATCTGATCGGCATTATCAACATCATTAGCTCTTCGTTTGGCTTCTGCGCAATTGGTGTCACGATGGCAGCACTTACAGAATCTTTCAGCAGAAAAACAACCTCATCGGTATCAATATTTTTAATGAGATCTAAAATATACAAGCCATTATATCCAATCTCCATGGGTGCTGAGTCGTATTTGACCTCTAATTCCTCATTTCCCTCCCCACCATATTCGATATCCTCAGAACTAATTTTCAGCAAATTTGGCTCAATGGTAAATTTTATTTGATGAGTATAAGAGTTGGAAAAGATTGCCACTCGTCGCACCGCGGCTGCCAATTGATCTCTGTTGATAATCAATTTCTTATCATTATCAATAGGAATAACATTCTCATATTTTGGATATTGTCCTTCAATTATCTTTGAATAGACAAATGTCTCATCTAATTTAAAAATCAAATGATTTTCTCCAAATGAAATATTGATATTTCTGGGTGCGTCAAGAGCTTCGATATTTCTTAAAATTAAAGACAAAGCCTTTGTTGGAACTATTACATTTTTTTGGAAGTCTGGGGATTTAAACATGTTATTGTGAATTTTGACCAGTCGATGGCCATCGGTAGCCACACATCGAAATCCCTCTTTCATTAGTTGAAAATACACGCCCATCAATGTTGCTCGCAATTCATCGGTCGAGACTGCAAATATCGTTCTTGTGATCATTCTTGCCAACAAATTTGCATCAATATCAAACTGTCCCTCACTTTCTTCTAATACAATACTAGGAAATTCATCTTTCGGCTGGCTGGCAAGTCTGTATAAACCATTTTGAGTTCGGATTGAGAGTTTATTCTGTTCCTCAGACTGTATCTCAATCGGGATTTCAGGAAGTTCCCGAAGGATTTCATTAAGAGACTTTGCTGGAACCGTCGTAGATCCGTCAGCTGTTCCATTTACATTGATTGCAGTGGAAATACAAATTTCAAGGTCCGTTCCAGTTATTTGGAGCTTGTTTTCTTGCAATTCTAAAAGCACATTTTCGAGAATTGGGATCGTAGTTTTGCTTGGGATAACTCCTACAACCTTTTGAAGTGCTTTTTGTAAAATGCTTTTCGATACCGTAAATTTCATTTTTAGCTCCTTAATAAAATAGATAGATATTGGCATTATTTTGATCGGGGACAAATATAGAAAATTAAAATATAATTATCAATATTTTTTTTCTATTACCTTTTTAATAAACTAAAATATGATTATGATATAGTAACATTAATAGTGATGTGGATAAGTCAAAAAACAATAGCTTTAACTGATCGTATTTTAGAAATATTTAAAATTTAATAGTCTCTATTGAGATGTTAATAATTCTTGGTTTGAAGTGGATAGTATGTTAATAAAGTAAGGTTCTTCAGTTCATATAAAGTAAAAATGGTCTCAAAAATTGTTGAAGATATTAATATCCACATTTCAAAAACAAAAAAAAATCCAATATGGGGGTATTTTGTTAATAATTTTTCTATCATCTAATTAATTGATTAATCAATTAATTAAAACTTATTAAATTGTTCAGAAAATAAATAGAATGTGGATAACGACCTGCGTCATAAGCAAATATAGTTTATAGACTTGCCAATTCAATTTTACGTTGTAATGCAGCAATATCTTCTTTGATTGAGGAATCACTTTTTTTAAGTTCATCAATTGTTTGGATTGCATGAATTACGGTTGAGTGGTCCCTTCCGCCAAAATGAAGCCCAATGGTTTTTAAAGAATGATTTGTCATTGTTTTTGCTAAATACATAGAAATTTGGCGTGCTAAGGCAATTTCCTTTTTCCTATTTTTCGCACGAATCATATCTTCAGGGATTTTGTAATGATCACAAACTATGCGCTGAATTTCTTCAATGCTCAAATTTCTTTTACTTCCTAAACTAAGATCTTTTAAAACAGCTTTCGCAAGATCAATAGTAACATCTTCTCCTTGCAAAGACGACTTGGCCATGAGTCGAATAAGTGACCCTTCCAATTCTCGTATATTTGATGTTATATTCGTTGCAAAAATTTCTATGATTTCCTGAGGTAATTTTAGGTCATTCTCTTCTGCCTTTTTTTGAAGGATGGCAATGCGAGTTTCAAGATCGGGGGGCTGAATATCCACTACCAATCCCCATTGAAATCTCGATATTAAGCGCTCTTCAATTCCTTTTAATTCTTTGGGCGGTCGATCTGAAGTAAGAACGATTTGCTTCTGGTTTTGGTGAAGGGTATTGAATGTATGGAAAAATTCCTCTTGGGTCCGTTCCTTGTTGGTGAAGAATTGAATATCATCAACAAGAAGAACATCGACATTACGATAATTCATGCTGAATTCTTGAGCTCGATTATGCTTAATCGCATCAATAAATTCAACAGTAAATTTTTCGCTTGATATATAAAATATTTTATGAGTTGTCCCATTGTTTTTTAAAATTGCATTTCCTACAGCTTGTATTAAATGAGTCTTCCCTAATCCCACCCCTCCATATATTACTAAAGGATTGAATGTAGTTTTGCCTGGCGACTTCGAAACAGCTAAAGCGGCAGCACGAGCAAACTGATTATTTGGACCTTCTACAAAATTTTCAAATGTATATCTGGCATTTAATTGCGTTGCATAATATTTATTATTTAAATAAAATTCATCGGACTTTGGTGGTGTATGAGGTATTAATTCATTGGCCTGTGCTCTTAAGACTTCATCCCTGTTGTTCATAACAACTGAGTAGAGAACCTCAGCATCTTCACCCAAAAGTTGTTGGAGTGAACGACGAATCAATTCACTGTAATGTCTTTCGATAAACTCATAAAAAAATTGACTAGGAATTTGCACGGTTAATTGGTTGTTTAAAAAACTGATTGGCTTTATAGGTTCAAACCAGGTAATAAACGTTTGTTGGCTAATACTCTCTCTAATAATTGATAACGTTTTTGACCAGATGTCAACGCATTTAGGTGTCATTTTAAGATACCCCTTTTGATTGGTTATTTGAGATATCAACAAAATATCCACACCAGTTAATTAATGATTAATATTTTATTAATGAATTTTTCTCCTTTTTAAAGAGCTTTGCTTTGAAAAAAAAGTATATTTAAATTGACCTTTTGAAATTTTAATTATATGTAAAATAGTCATTAAACGTTTATTAAATACCGATATTTTCATTTATGTTTAAGGCTTTGATATCAAATCCTTATTGTATCAAAATTTTTGAGCAGAGAATGAAAAAGTTATCCACAATCTATTCAATGGCTCATGTAAAATTTTGTTATTAAAATCTACAAAAAATTTTTGGGATTTCAAACAAAAAAATAAATTGATTGATTTGGATAGAGTATGATCGATTTGTATAGGAGATTTCGATCTAATGCGATTTATTCAGCATAAAAAATCCTTGACTTTTATTAAAATTATTAATATTTTTACAGGCTTTAATTGAACATTTTAAAAATAAATTGATAATAAAAGTATAGTGAGGAGAAGAAAATGAAGCGGACATTTCAACCCAGCCTGCGGAAACGGGTAAATAAACATGGCTTTAGATCTAGGATGAAAACAAAAAACGGAAGATTAGTTTTGAAGCGTCGACGAGCAAAGGGACGAAAGAAGCTCACCGTAAGCGATGAATAATAAATCAGCTTTATGCAGCAAGAAAAAAAATTTAAGCTATCTAAGGATGAAATATTAAAAGATCAAAAAGATTTTAACAGAATATTTAAATTCGGCACAATCATTTCTGGTAAGCATGTTGATCTTATTTATCTCAGCTCTGATGATTTTAAAATTGGATTTATAGTCAGAAGAAAAATTAAGAGAGCTGTTGATAGAAATAAATGTCGTCGTATTTTAAAAGAAGTTTATCGGTTAAATAAGGAAAAATTTCCAAGAAACTTAAAAATTTTATTATCAGCTAAAGTCAAATTTTCTAATTATTGGGCAATAGAGAAAGAAATTAACATATTGCTCAGTAAGATTTTCTAAATATAGTACCTTTTTATATAATTCAATATGTTGTAATCTTTAGCATGAAAAAGATTTTATTAACATTGATAAAAACATATCAAAAATTTATTTCTCCATCTTTACCTCCATCATGCCGTTTTACTCCCAGTTGCTCAGAATACTGCTATCAAGCGATAGAAAAATACGGATGTATCAAAGGAGTGGCACTTTCGATATGGAGAATTCTTCGATGTAATCCGTTTCATCCTGGCGGTTATGATCCACTAAATTAATATTCAGAATATATCTGGAACAAAAAAATGGATAAGAGAACAATTTTAGCATTTTTGCTCATTGGGCTTATTTTGATATTCACCCAGACGAAATTTTATAGAGATCTCGTTATGCCTGCCAAAGTTGCTGAAAAAGAAATAAGCCCAGAAGATTCTCTTGGGACTAAAGATGATATAAAACCCGTCTCCAATAATATTCAGCAGAGCAGATCGGAAAGTGAAATTCAATCACTAACTCTTCAACAAGAAAAGAAAACTAATCTTATCGCTGATCTGTTTAAACCTGCTCATCAGGAATTGAAAGAGGATTTTGTTGTAGAGACTGAAAATTATATTGCTCGCATAAATCCCAAGGGAGCAGTAATCAAGAGTTGGACTTTAAAATCATTTTCCTACCAGGATTCGAGCAAGGTCCAGTTAATTCAAAAAGAAGGTTATGGAAATCTAGGTCTATTTTTCATTTCTAATGGTGATACTATTTCATGTGATGATTCGATTTTTGAATCAGATAAAAGCGAGATTCGTTTTGCGTCTGGAGCTTTAGTTGATAGTGTCAAATTTATTTTAGATATTGGGAATCAACAGCGGTTGATCAAAACTTATGTATTTTATAATGATCAATACATTATCGATTTAAAAATAACGTTTCAGAATATAACAAATTTTCTGGATAATCAACAATACTACCTAACATGGAAGTCTGGCCTTGCTTACACTGAATTAGATTATTCTGGATATTTTGATAAGGAGGATATAAATAATTCTAAAGCTTATGTCTTTCAAGGTGGGAGTCGAGAAGAGTTAAGTTTGCCGAATAAACCTTTTGAGAGTAGGTCTCGTTCAGATTTTAGCGGGGTGGTCGATTGGGCAGCGATCCGTACGAAATATTTTGCGATGATAATGCTTCCCAATAAAGATTTAATCGTAGAACCGACCCTTTATGGAGAAACATCTCCAATTTACACTGATCCAAAATTAAAAGATCGTGTAAACAAAATTTATTCGATTTTCCTCAAATGCACGATCTCAGGCAGTGCGCTGATTAACATTACCCACCAATTTAGAGTTTACGTAGGTCCTCTTGACTATTACATCATTAAAAAATACCATCCAACGCTTGGAAAGATCATGGATTTTGGGATGGCCATTATCCGTCCTTTCGCCAAGTTGGTGTTGCGTTCTTTTGTTTTTCTCCATTCATTTATTCCAAACTATGGGATCGTATTAATCGTATTTTCGATTTTAGTTAAGATTATTGTCCATCCTTTGACAAGAAAAAGTTACGTTTCAATGCAAAAAATGCAAATGCTTCAGCCGAAATTGAATGAATTAAAGGAGAAATATGGTAAAGATCCCCAGCGGCTGAACAGAGAGACGATGAAGCTTTACAAGGAAGCTGGAATTAATCCTTTGAGTGGGTGCTTGCCAACTTTATTGCAGTTACCTTTGCTCTGGGCAATTTTCATCGTTTTTAGAAATACCATTGAATTGCGTGATGCGGCGTTCATCTGGTGGATCAAAGATTTATCAGCTCCGGATACTGTGCTGAAATTGCCGTTTTCGATCCCATTTTACGGAGATTTATTAAATATTCTGCCGATCTTTATGGGGGTAACGATGTTCATTCAACAAAAGATGACCATGAAAGATCCCAAACAAAAAGCAATGGTCTATTTTATGCCGATATTTTTGACTTTGCTTTTTAATAGTTTTCCTTCTGGTTTGAATTTGTACTATGCGCTTTTTAATTTATTCTCGATACTACAACAAAAGTATTTACCTCCAAAAGAGATTGAAGTGGCAGAGCCATCCAAACAAACCAATGCGAAAATTAAAAGTCGCGGATTAAAAAAAAGATAGCCTTTTTCAAAAGTACTCATCTCGGCAAACTCGATAATGAATATAAGCCCTATCTCTTATGGATGGGGCTTTTTATATGGATTGAGAAGTATGCAGAAAGAAGATACGATCGTCGCCATAGGTACGCCTCCCGGCTATGGGGCAATTGCGGTGATTCGTTTGAGCGGGCCAGAAGCAATTAGAATTGCCGATAAGATTATTAAAGCCAGGAAACCGATTGCCAGTTTAGCGCCATGGACAGCGATTTTGGGCAAGGTTGTCGATGAAGGATTGGTTGTCGACGAGGTCATTGCCATTGTTTACAAAGCCCCCCGTTCGTATACTAAAGAGGATATGGTCGAGCTGATGTGTCATGGTGGCAGATTGGTAGCTCGGCGGATCATGGAGATTGCATTGAAGCATGGCGCTCGATTAGCACAGGCTGGCGAGTTTACTTTGCGCGCGTATTTGAATGGACGCATAGATCTTTCACAAGCAGAGGCAGTAGCAGATCTGATTCAGGCGAAAACTGAGGCAGGTTTGCGCGCAGCCATAGTTCAACTAGAGGGAACTTTATCTAAAGAAATAAATACCATCATCAGCAAGATCGTGGATGTGTGTTCGCTTTTGGAATTGGAGTTAGACTTTTCAGAGGAGGACGTTCAGTTTGTTGATCGTGAGAGGTTGATCTATCTGATTGGCGAAGCAGAGCAGTTTCTTGAAACATTATGCTTAAGTTATCGCTATGGAAAATTTGCCCGTGAAGGAGCAAAAGTTGTTATAGTGGGAAAACCCAATGTTGGAAAATCGAGTCTATTTAATTTGCTCGCCAAAGAAGAACGGGCGATTGTCACAGATATTCCAGGGACCACGAGAGATCCTCTTGAGGTCCAATTGGATATTAATGGCATTCTGTTTCACATTTTCGATACTGCAGGAATTAAGCGCGCGAGCGATCCAATTGAAGCAGAGGGGATTAGATTATCAAAACGGCATTTAGAGCAAGCCGACATTGTTATTCATTTGTTCGATGGTTCTCGTCCGTTGGATAATGAAGATTATGAGATAATGAATATGATTCAGCAGATGAAACAGATAGTTTTGATGAGAGTAATAAATAAAATCGATTTAAAACTAGAAATTGATGGTGACGAGATTGCTGAGCAGGGTATTCCTCTGATAAGGATCTCAGCGATTCAAGGACAAGGGGTGGATGCAATCGAACGGCGTTTATTTGAAATAGTAGATAAGGAACGACACAGCTATTCGCAGGGGCAAGCTTTCATTACAAATATCAGGCATCGAGAATTATTATCGAATGCCTTAGTGACGATTAAACAGGCCAAGATGGAAGCCGAAAAAGGCGTTTCATCAGAGTTTCTTTCCGTCTATTTGCGGGAAGCATTAAATCACCTTGGGCAAATAACTGGCAAAGTAACGAGTGAAGACATCTTAAACAATATATTTGCAAAATTCTGTATTGGAAAATAGCCTCATTATGTTTCACGTGGAACATTTTCATGCAAGACTTGGGGAGCGTTAGAGCACTATTGGGTTGTTGATGCGATATGATTGATCCTCAAAAAAAATATGATATCATTGTTGTAGGAGGGGGGCATGCTGGGTGTGAAGCGGCCTTGGCGGCGGCAAGAATGGGCATGAAAACCCTTCTGATAACCATGAGCATATCCAATATTGCTCAGATGTCATGCAATCCAGCGATCGGTGGTTCTGCCAAAGGTCACTTGGTCCGAGAACTTGATGCGTTGGGTGGAGAAATGGGACGAGCCATAGATGATGAGGGGATCCAATTTAGGATGCTCAATAGATCGAAAGGACCGGCTGTGTGGGCGCCGCGAGCTCAGGCGGACCGAATTGGATATGCCAATCGAATGCGCTTGGCTTTGGAAGCTCAGGACAATCTTGAGATAAAGCAAGCTATGGTCACTGGATTGATCGTTAAAGATAACAAATGCATCGGGGTTAAGATCTTTACTGGTACACAAGTTTTAGGTCGTGCTGTTATATTAACGAATGGAACGTTTCTAAATGGATTGATTCACATCGGACTTTTTAGTTATAGTTCAGGGCGAGCTGGGGAATTTGCAGCAACTGGTTTGACAGAGGATCTCCATCGTCTTGGAATTTTTCATGGTCGTTTGAAAACTGGTACTCCCCCGAGAATTGATGGGAGAACAATTAACTTTAACAAATTAGCGGTTCAGTACGGAGACGAAGATCCTACACCATTTTCATTTCAAACTGAAAAAATTGTGCAACCCCAAGTCCCCTGTTATCTAACGAGCACAAATGAGCAAACTCATCGGATCATTGCTTCAGGATTTGATCGCTCGCCGCTATTTACGGGAAGAATTATTGGGATCGGCCCTCGCTATTGTCCGTCGATTGAAACCAAAATCGTTCAATTTCCAGACAAGAATTCCCATCAGATTTTCCTTGAACCCGAGGGAAGAAATTCAAAGGAGTTTTACGTAAATGGATTTGCTACGAGCTTGCCAGAGGATATTCAATTTCAAGCGCTCAGAACGATTCCCGGTTTGGAAAATGCTGAAATAACTCGATTGGGTTATGCGATTGAATATGACTATTTCCCCCCAAATCAATTAAAGATCACATTGGAGACAAAAGCAATAGAAAATTTATATTTTGCGGGTCAGATCAACGGAACCTCTGGCTATGAGGAAGCAGCCGTGCAGGGTTTTGTTGCAGGTGTGAATGCAGCGCTGAAGATCAGCGGAAAAGAGCCATTTGTTCTGATGCGATCTCAAGCTTATATCGGTGTATTGATCGATGATTTGATCACCCGAGAAATTATAGAGCCATATCGAATGTTCACTTCGCTGGCCGAATATCGATTGCTTTTGAGGCAGGATAATGCTGATCTGAGGCTTACAGAGATCGGATATGGTTTGGGTTTGGTGTCGAATTCATTGTATTCGCGGGTCAAGCAAAAGCAGCAAATGATCGAGCGATTCATTCATGACTTTAAAAAACTCATGATCAGCCCTAAAATCGCCAATCCCTTGTTGGAGCAAAAGCAAAGCGCTCGAATTGAGGAGAGTGAGAGTTTATACAATCTCATCAAACGTCCTGAGATCAGATTGTCGGATTTTAATGGAATAATAGCTCATCCGATTTTCGAATCATGTGAAGATCGAAAGCTGATGAGAGAAGTGGCTGAACAAGTTGAGATCGAGATTAAGTATGAAGGCTATTTTGATCGTCAGTATCAGCAGGTGAAGCGGTTTGAAAGTATGGAAAACCAATATATTCCCAAATCCATTGATTATGATGCCGTCCGATCGTTGTCAAAAGAGGCTCGTGAAAAACTAAAGCATATCCAGCCGCATTCGATTGGTCAGGCGTCGAGGATCGCTGGTGTATCGCCAGCAGATATTGCGGTATTATTGATTCATTTAAAAAAAGTTAATGCTAATGTTTCACGTGAAACATCATATTTCGCATCGAATGA
This sequence comes from candidate division KSB1 bacterium, assembly GCA_034506395.1. Lineage (NCBI taxonomy): Bacteria > Pseudomonadati > Candidatus Zhuqueibacterota bacterium. The sequence continues at coordinate 100,237 of JAPDPQ010000007.1, forward strand.
AAATTAGCATGGTCCCTGAGTTTTCAAAATATCGAACCCCGAAACGAAGTTCCTTATTAATGCGAATGAGTCGAATGAGGCCATTTTTATCTGCAGCAGGAATTTTAGTCGATGAAGACCAGGAAAGATTGTTTCAACAATATATCGAATTACTTTTAGATTGGAATAAAAGAACAAATCTAATATCACGGAAAGATGAAAGTCATATTGTTGAGCATCATCTTTTTGAATCTTTGGCATGTCTGTTATCTGTGAAATTTCTGCCAGGTCAAAGAATCGTTGATGTTGGCAGTGGCGCAGGATTTCCCGCAATCCCACTTGCTATTATGTGCCCCGAGAATCAATTTCTCCTGATTGAATCGAAGCGGATGAGAATGCTCTTTTTGAAAGAGGTTATTTTTCAATTGAATCTGAATAACGCTGAAGTGATTGGGGAGCGTGTCGAACATATTGCTTCGATGGAGGATTATCAGGAGAAGTTTGATATTGCTATCAGCCGCGCCGTAGCAAGCTTGGTTGTTGTATATCAATGGGTAAAAAACCTAATTAAGCCTGGGGGTTATTATTTAGCGTGGAAAGGAGGGGATGTTCGCGTGGAAATTGAACAACTGATCAGAATCGAGCGACAATTATCGGTTGAAATCCTGCCGATGAATGCAGCGCTTATTCCTCCAGAAAGTAATAAGCTTTTTGTTCAGGTCAATAAACAGGCTTTGTGAAAATTTAAAAATTCTAAAATTTGAACCGTGAAATGTTTTGATGATGCTTCTATATAAGGTTTAGTAGAGAGGTTAATTTTGAGACGAAAGGTTTTTTTGTGAGAGTTAAAAGATCATATTAAGCATTCAGTTTCATTTGTGATTTTCAAATAAGGAGAGCAAAATTGGAATCGAGCGTATTTGAAGAATTGAAAAATTTGGTCACAGAGCAAAGAAATCCTAATACGATGGATATTGATTCTAAATCTGTGGAAGAGATCCTGCGGATCATCAATAATGAGGACAAAAAAGTCCCGCTGGCTGTTGAAAAAGAAATCCCTTACATTAAGCAGGCTGTGGAAATTATCGTCGAAGCCTTCAAAAAGGGTGGGCGATTGATTTATATTGGAGCAGGGACAAGTGGCCGCCTTGGGGTATTGGACGCATCCGAATGTCCGCCGACGTTTGGAACAGATCCCGAGATGATACAGGGCATCATTGCTGGTGGATATAAGGCTTTGGTGCGCGCTCAAGAAGGCGCTGAGGATAAGCGGGAGCAAGGCGGTTTGGACTTGATGCAACTAAATTTTACAGCAAAAGACGTGGCCTGTGGTATTGCCGCAAGTCGCCGAACACCTTATGTGGTTGGGGCAATTGAAAAGGCCAGAGAAATCGGCGCAAAGACAATTTACATCACTTGCACACCGCGTGAAGAAATGAATTTGGACGTGGACGTGGCGATTTGTCCAGTTGTTGGACCAGAGGTGATTATGGGATCCACTCGAATGAAAGCTGGAACGGCACAGAAACTGGTTTTGAATATGTTGACAACAACTGCCATGATTCGGTTGGGAAAGGTTTATGGCAACATGATGGTGGATCTCCAAATGAATTCTAAAAAATTAGAAGAACGCTCGAAACGGACGGTAATGATGGTGACCGGGGTTGATTATGAAACTGCCAGTCGCGTCTTAAAGCAGGCCAAGGGTCATGTGAAAACTGCCTTGGTAATGATTTTAAAGAATGTGGATCGGGAGGAGGCTCAACGTCGGCTAATTCTCGCTGATGGATTTGTTCGGAAGGCAATTGAAAGCTAAACAGCGATGGTTGGACGAGATATCATTGATCAAATAAAAAAATCGCAAGTGCTTCAACAGGTCATTAGCGAGACGGATTTAAAATCTCAAATCTTGATCAAGGGATTAGCGGGGTCCCTGAAATCAATTTTTCTAGCGATTCTGTTTGAGCACAAAAAGCGGCCAATTCTTTATGTAACGGCTGATGAAGACCAGGAGGAAATGGTTCGCGAGGACCTGGAACTGATTTTAGGAAGCTATTTTATTGTCCATTTTCCCCAGTTGCATGGTCTTGCTTTTGCTCGAGGGTTTGTGGAACTGAATCGCAAAGGGCAATTCCTTTCCGCCATCGAGCAATTGATCCAGCAACCAAATCGAATAGCAATTACGAGCGCAAAAAATTTGGTCTTCAAGTTGCCTGCTGTGGATCAGATGATCCAACGAAAAGTTATTCTTTCGACTGGAGAAAAATGCGATTTTGAACGATTAAAGGTACAATTAATCGAATTGGGTTTTAATCGAGAGAGCGTGGTTGAAAACCCAGGGGAAATGAGTGTCCGCGGGGGACTTATCGATCTATTTCCCATTTCCAGTGAGTATCCATATCGTGTAGAATTTTTTGGTGACACCATAGAATCAATTCGAATTTTTAATCCCGCAACGCAGCGATCCATACAGTCCGTATCTGAAATTCGCATTTATCCCCAGGACTTTGAGAATGGAGCTGATCCTTCAGCTAGTTTTTCAGCAATGTTATTTGAATATTTTCCCCCCGGGAGCATAATTTTTTGGGATGAACCAGAAGTAATCAAAAAAGATATTGACTCGATCAATCTATATGCATCAAAGAATAATGTAGCGAATAATCGCAATAAAGACGATATAATAGATGTTTTCAAATATGATGAAATAGCAAATAAATTAAGATTATTTACAATTATTGATTGCAATTCTTTATTAAGCGATACAACGCCCGATCTTTATCGTTTTCACTGTTATCCTCAGGAAGTTCTAAGGGGAAATTTGCAGATTTTAAGACAAAAAATACATGCTTATTGCCAGAAAGGAACGATTGAAAATAGTTCAATATCGAAAATTTATTTTTTATGTGATCATGATAGTCAGGTAGAGCGATTAGATGAGATTTTTGAAAGCGCCGAGATCAAGTGTGATCGGCTGATGATTAGAAATTTTGGACTCAACCAGGGATTCATTTTTGACGAAGTTGGATTAGTCGTATTTACAGATAATCAGTTTTATGGCCGTCCCGTGCGTGGGCGCAGGCGCAAAAAATTTTCGCGCGGTTTGACGCTGAACCAGCTTCTTTCGCTGAGCGTCGGAGATTTTGTGGTTCATGTCGATCATGGGATTGGTCAATATCAAGGCTTAAAAAAGATCACAGTCCAGGGTCATGAGCGAGAATGTTTGAGCATTGGTTATCGAGATGGCGATATCCTCTATGTCCCGTTAGATCGTATGGATCGCGTGCAGAAATATTCTGCAAAAGAAGGAGTTGTGCCGACATTAAGCAAGCTTGGGAGCAAGGATTGGGAACGGCTTAAGCATAAGACGAAGAAGCACATTAAAGATATTGCCAGAGAGCTCATTGCTATCTATGCTCAGCGCAAGGCGCAAAAGGGATTTGCATTTTCAAAGGATACCTTATGGCAAAAAGAATTGGAAGCCTCTTTTGAATATGAGGACACACCCGATCAAAAGCGTGCTACTGAAGAGATTAAGCGCGATATGGAAAGCGAATATCCAATGGATCGCTTGGTTTGCGGAGATGTTGGATATGGAAAAACTGAAGTAGCTGTGAGAGCAGCATTCAAGGCTGTAAACGATAATAAACAAGTGGCGATTTTGGTCCCGACGACTGTTTTGGCGCTCCAGCATTATAATTTATTTAAAGAACGATTGGCCCGCTATCCGATCACTATCGAGATGTTGTCGCGGTTTCGATCTCGCAGCGAACAACAAAGAATTGTGGAGTTACTTAAAGCTGGGAAAATCGATATTGTGATCGGAACGCATCGTTTGCTGTCGAATGATATCAAATTTAAAGATCTGGGTTTGCTTATTATTGACGAAGAACATCGCTTTGGGGTGAGCCATAAAGAGCGATTGAAGAAATTGCAACTCAATGTTGATGTAATTAGCATGTCGGCAACACCAATTCCCAGAACCCTCAACATGGCTATGCTCGGCATTCGCGATATGTCATTGATTGCAACTCCCCCAAAAGACAGACTCCCCATTCACACTGAAATCATTCCTTTCGACAAAAAACTGATCCGAGCAGCGATTTTAAGGGAGATTGAACGGGGGGGACAGGTTTTTTTTGTCCACAATCGGGTTCAAACTATTGAAGGAATCGCCAATTATTTGCGTCGACTCATGCCTGAGGTGAGCTTCGGTGTCGCACATGGCCAGATGGATGAGCGCGATTTGGAGAAGGTAATGTGGGATTTTGCGACGCAAAAATTTCATTGTCTGGTGTCGACCATGATCATCGAGTCGGGATTAGATATTCCAAATGTGAATACAATGATCATTAATCGGGCGGATCGATTTGGTTTGTCGCAATTGTATCAATTAAGAGGTCGAGTGGGGCGGTCGAACCAACGGGCTTATGCTTATTTGGTGGTTCCTCCGATTCAAATGATAAATCGAAACGCGATAAAGCGATTACAAATAATAGAAGAGCTCACTGAACTCGGAGCTGGCTTCAATATTGCGATGCGGGATCTTGAAATTAGGGGTGCGGGTAATATCTTTGGGGCGGAGCAGAGTGGGCATATCATCGCTTTGGGGTACGAGATGTATGTGAAAATCATCGAGCAGGCCATACAGGAACTGAAATTGGAGCAACAGGGCTTGTCAACGCAACCGAGCCAACCGCGTGAAGAAACAAAAGTGGAAATCGATCAGGACGCGTTCTTGCCAGATGATTTTATCGATCCCGCTGAATTGAAAGTCGATATCTATCGCCGTTTAGCGAATTGTTCCGATCTGGAGTCGGTAGAGCAGATCGAACAAGAGGTGATCGATCGATTTGGAAGATTACCTGCTCCTGCGAAAAACTTGTTTAATTTTGTTGCATTAAAGATCATCGGTACTATTTTGGATTTTCGTTTGATCAAAATATCAGATCATACATTGAAAGCTTATTTTGCAAGAGAATTCGGCGGTTCCTCGCCTCGGGAACTTATAGAAAATAAGGTTTGTTCAATCATGCAAAAAGCAGAAGGAAACTTCTATTTTGTTCAGGAGGGCAAAGGCGGACTCGGCCTGCACATCGATATTCCCCGGGATGAGCTTGATCCCATTGCTTATGGTAAAGACTTCTTAAAGCGCCTGATATGAATCAATTGTTATCATTGAACCGGTTTGTCATGAGGCATAAAGAGTCAATTCTAAATGGAGGAAAAATGAACGTCTCCATCATGTACCGAATTATGCTCTATCTTTTGTTCTTGGCTATTATTTTCTCTGGATGCAAGCGCGAGAAAGCAATAGTGGCGAGAGTTGCTACCACTGCAATTACCATCGGGAATTTTGAAGATGAGTTTGCGAAAGGAAAAACTGCGGAGGATATTAAAAAAGCAACTCTGGAAGACAAAAGGAAATATTTGGACCAAATGATCGACCACCGACTTAAGGTGATCAACGCCTATCAATTGGGATTAGATACCACAAAAGCGATTAGGGATCAGCTAAAAACGCGATCGCAAGGGGAGATGTTCAAGCGATTGGTGGAGTTGCAGGTTATTCAAAAGATTGTCCCAGAGAACGAGCTTATCACTTATTATGAAAATTCGAAGCGAGAGGTAAAGATAAAGCAAATTGTGGCCAAATTTGACGCGAAGGATCCACAATCCAAGCAATCTGCCTTGGAGCGCATCAAACGCGTAGAGAGACGGCTAAAAAATCGCGTGGAGTTTGAGAAGCTTGCGAGAGAGTTTTCCGAAGATCAAGAAACCGCACAAAAAGGAGGTGACAAGGGCTACTTAAAGTGGGGGGTAAATTCTGGTAACAATCCGATATATGTCGCTGCCTTTCGTATGAATGAGAACGAGATATCCCCGATAATTGAAGCCGAAGATGGGTATTATATTGTCAAAGTGATGGACATTAAAACATATAATAGCCCATCTTACTTACAACAAAAAGAACGAATTCAGCGCATGTTTTATTCCCTGAAAAATAAGGAAATCGAAGATGCGTATTATGCATATCTCGATAAATTGCGAGAAAAATATCGGCTAAAATTCAACGATCAGGCAATAGAATTCTTGCTTCAAAACTACTATGGAGCAAATCAGGATACCAGCTCGATTTCTGCATCTCAGCCAAGTGATAGGCGGAAAAAACAATTGAATATTGATAGTGTGGCGGCAGAGCATTCGAAACTTGTTTTGGCAAATTTTGTTACTGGAGAAATAACGATTCAAGATCTCGCTGACGAGATCAAAAATATTCACCGCGCGCGACGTCCCTATTTTAAAACCCCAGAAGAGATTAAAAATTATCTCAATGCCAGATTAGTCCCAGTATTTTTATTGGAAAAGGAGGCGAAGCGTCTTCATTTGATTCGCGATGAGCAAGTACAGAGACAAGTTAGAATTTTTAAAGAGAATTTAATGCTTCGGGATGCGCAAAAAATTCAGGTTGAAAACAAGGTAAATGTTACCGACGAGGCCATGATCCAATATTATCATGCCCATCGATCTGACTATATGCATCCTGAAAAACGGGAGATTCAACAAATTTTCGTCAAGGATCAAAAATTAGCTGAGACTATCGCCAAGTTAGCGCGCAAGGGAGCTGATTTCGATCGATTATTTGGGAAATATAATGAAAAGGAATCGCTCAAAGAGACGCGCGGGAAATCGGAAATCACTGCTGGACGAGCGGTTTTTGGTAAACCGTGTTTTTCGATTGAGGTGGGACAAGTCACCGATCCGATTAAGCTGGGTGATGGTTATTTCGTGAATAAAGTGTTGCGGGTCATTCCACCAACAGAAATGACTTTTGATGAATGCAAGCAATCAATACAGTCCAAGCTGCGGCGCATTGCAGTCGAAAACCGAGAACAAGAATGGGTCTCTGAACTTCGAAAACAGATCGATTTTGTAGTTTTCGATAACATCTTGGCCAAGTCTTTCACAAATTTTACCCACCAACAATATGTGGCTTATGAGTGATTGGCTGGTAGATGATCGGATTGTTTTGCCCATATGAATTATTGCCAAGACTGAGATCTTTGTTTCGAATCAAAAAAATGCATGATCGAGCGTTATTTCAATTTGTTTGATGAAGCGAATTGCTGAAAGGATGGTCATTCGTGTCTGGAAGTGGATTGAATAAAGGAAAAGTTTTTTTTGTTTTGATGGTGAGTTTGCTGGTTGCGTGCAAATCTTCCAATCGAAACATCCCTAAAGAAAAGCAGCCAATTGTCACGATCGAAGATGGTCAACTCACATTAGATGATCTGTTGGGAGCAATACCTATTTCGATGCAATCGCGCGTCTCGATCGAGCAAGTCAATAATTACATTCAACAGTGGATGGAAATGGAGTTGATCTATCGGGAGGCGCTGCGAATTGGATTGGATAAAGATGAAGCATTTTTAGCTGAACTGGAGAAATCCAAGCGGAACCTCCTGGTTCAGTTCTATATGGACAGGTATCTAGCGGAAAATGAGAAGCCAAGTGATGAAGAGGCGATTAGTTATTACAATGAGAATAAGGAGAGCTATCGGCTTGAGACGGATGAAGTGAGGGCGCTTCATATTTTGGTTCAGTCACAAGAAGAGGCGGATAAGGCGTATCAGCGGATCAGTGGTGGGGAGTCATTTGAAATAGTGGCTCGCCAGGTGTCGATCGATTATGTGGAGAATCAACGGATCGATCTGGGGTATTTTACCCGAGATGAAATTTTGCCAGAGTTGGCTGCAGTGGTTTTTGAAGCTAAAGCTGGGACGGTCACGCGGCCCATTAAATCATCATTGGGTTATCATATATTCAAAATTGTGGATCGCAAATCTCGGGGAAGCTATCGAGAATTCGATGCGGTGAAGGATCAGATTTCGGCGCGACTAAGTTTTATTCGGAGAAATGAGCGGTACAGGGATTTAATTATTGGTTTGAGAAATAAAACGAACTATAAATTTTATATTGAGCCGCTCCGAGAATTTTTTAAAGATTCGACTTTTCAGTTGTCTAATGAGATTGTAAATCCGACCCGTTAATTGGAGTATAACGTGCTATGCGAAAACTATTTTTTATTTGTTGGATGATGATTGCCGCGAATAGTGGATTTGCGCAGCAATTGCTTGATAAGGTGGTGGCGGTTATTGAAAATGAAGTCATCTTGCAATCAGAATTGCGGCAGTATGCGTTAAATATCGCCTTCCAAATGCGGATTGATCCTCGGCGAGAGCCTGAACGATTCGAACAATTAGAGCGTGAGACGCTTCAAAATTTGATTAACCAGAAAATTTTATTGGCCAAGGCCGAAGAGGATAGCATTCAAGTTGAAGATCGTCAGGTTGATTCCGTATTGGAAGAGCAAATTAACCGGATGATCCAGCAGGTTGGTTCTGAGCAAAAACTTGAAGAACAGTTGGGAATGTCAATCAGCAAACTCAAGCGCAATTTTCGAGAGGAGGTCCGAAAAAACCTCCGGGTTGAAAAATTGCAGCAGACCAAATTTGCTGAAATAAAGATTAGTCGCCGGGAGGTTGAAGAACTTTATCACGCAATGAAGGACAGCTTGCCAGAATTGAAAGAGACAGTGGACATTAGTCATATTTTGATCAGTATTAAGCCCGGCAATACTTCAGAACAACTGGCCCGACAGAAAATCACCGAATTATTGAAGCGAGTGAAGGACGGCGAAGACTTTGCTGAGCTCTGCCGCAAATATTCTGAGGACCCAGGGAGTGCTGCCAGAGGCGGAGAGATCGGATTCATGGAGCGAGGGGATTTTGTTCCTGAATTTGAAGAAGTAGCTTTCTTATTAGAGCCAGGACAATTTTCAGATATTGTCAAATCCCGCTATGGCTTTCATATCATCCAATGCCTTGATCGCAAGGGGGATAAAATTAATGTGAGGCACTTGCTAATTCGACTTGAACCTACGAATGTCGATGAGGTAGAAACTGAGAAAAGGGCACAGGAAATCCGTGCAATGCTCAATGATCCAGCGAATGATTTCGCTGCCCTGGCGAAGCAATATTCAGATGATGAGAGCACTCGTGACCAGGGTGGACATTTAGGCCTTTTTGAGACCGAAAACTTGCAATTGGCTGAATTTAAAACCGTAATCGATACTTTGAAGCCAGGAGCAATTTCCCAGCCGTTTAAAACGAAATATGGCTGGCATATTGTGAAATTGAATAGTAAGCAGGAACCTCGCCCCATTGATTTGCGGACCGATTGGGAACGGATTGAGGCTTTTGCGCTAAATATCAAACGCCAAAAGCAATTTCAAAAATGGCTGGAGGAAATAAAGAAAGATGTATATGTCGAGGTAAAATTGGATTGAAACCAATTCAAGTTCAGATGATTGCGGTCATAATTGTTTTGAAAGGAATTTTGACTTGGCTATGAGAAATGTTTTTTATCTTATTTTATTAGCCATTATCCTCATTCCAACCATCGGTGGCAGTCAAAACTTAGATAAAAAAAGCCTATTCACCATCGCCCGCCTGAAATACCAGGGGGGCGGCGATTGGTACAATGATCCTTCAATTATTCCGAATTTGTTGGCTTTCCTCGCTCAGGAGACCAACATCCATACCGCTGTTGATGAGAAAAAAGTCGAGATCATGGATCAGGATTTTTTTGCATATCCTTTTATATTTATGACCGGTCATGGGAGGATCACTTTTTCCGATGATGAGGCGCAGCGGTTGCGGAAATATTTGGTCAACGGCGGCTTCCTTTATGCTGATGATGATTATGGGATGGATAAATATTTTCGGGCAATGATGAAAAAGGTCTTTCCCGATAAAGATTTGGTCGAATTGCCGTTCAATCACCCAATTTATCATTGCCATTTTCATTTTGCTCAAGGCGTTCCCAAAATACATGAGCATGATGGTGGCCCTCCTCATGCTTACGGTATTTTCCATGAGGGTCGAATGGTTGTATATTACACCTTTAACACCAATATTTCTGATGGCTGGGCGGATCCAGATGTTCATAAGGATCCCGAAGAGGTGCGGCTTCAGGCGTTGAGGATGGGGGTCAATATCGTGGTGTATGCATTGACGAATTGATGAATAATTTGCTAATTTAAGTCAATGGGAGATTGGGGAAGCTGGCACTATTTGATTATCCAACGATTTTGATCAAGCTAATTTTTAAATGTCGATTTGTTGGATCAACCAACGTGAGATAGGTTCAGCAATTCGTATTTTCCACATACAGAACCACATTACTTCAAATGTCAGGATCGACTCAGCGCCCCGGCAGGCACTAAATAAACTTTTCGACAATTGTGCCCAATTCAATCTGACAATAAAAAAATATCTAAAATAGAGAATTCCAAACGGACATCAGCAAATAATTTTTTATTAGCTGTATTTGAAATTTTAATAAACTATATTTGGAAAATTGTCTGCGCTGGGTGATAGTAAAAGGCTGACGCCTCAATCTCCATCGTGAATAAAAGGCTAACGCCTTAACTCCATTTTGATTTTCATAAAAAAAATCCGTTGGCTTCATCTATCCGTTTGGCAAATTTGGGAACAGCTAACAATCCCAGTTACACCTCCAGTTCCTTGAACAACTGCGCCGTCTGGCGCTTGTAAATACCAATTCCCGACAGCATCGTTCCCAGTACAGTCGATAGCAATCCAGGCACGAAGCCAATCACATACGCTGGCGGGGTGATCTGCGCCCGTACCACTGCAGGCATCATCATCGTCGCCCCTTGCATCATGCCGCTGATGTTGATGCCCTTGGTCTGCAGAAGATAAGCCACTCCCAATCCCAGCAGCGTGCCAAAAAATGAGCCGATGATGCCGATGAGGACGGATTCGTAAATCATCGAACGATAGACATGGCCTTTGGACTCGCCAATGGCCAATCGCAACCCGACCTCGCCGTAGCGCCGCAAGCCGCCCAGCAAGCCCGCATTCCACAGCACCAGCGACATCGCCAGGACAAATATGCCGAGGGCAATCCCTTTGAAACTATCGACGTAATCCAGGTAGCCTGCCAGACCGCTCTGGATTTTGAGCCGCACCATGGTTGGTGCAAACTCGTCTTCATTCGATTTATGCTTTTCATTGAACGCCTGTTCCACGGCCATGGCTTTGCGATCATTGTAAACCGATTCGGGAAAATAGCCCAAAATTTCGCTGGCCGCATCGTTCATGTCGAGCACCGTCTGGGCGTCGGAAATATCCATGATCATCGCCCCCCGATCCAGATTTTCCACGCCAAATCGTACTGTCCCAGCGATGCTGAAATTCTGCAGCGCCATGCTGCCATACATGGTCGAGCTGACCAAAGTGGCAATTGCACCAGGCCCAATGCCGAGCTTGTTGGCAAAATCATCGCTGATGAGAATCTCGCCAGATCGTTGAGGGAGCCGTCCCTGAACCAGGGCATCCGCAATATTCAAGCGCTGGATTTCCGAACTCGCTGGAGAAAATAGATCCACCGCCAGTCCGAAGGCAGGCCCCTGGGATTTGGTCTCGCCATTTTCATCGGGCACGTCCAGCAAGCCGCCGAACCGAATGCGTTTCACCCAGGTCATTGCTGGGAATTGTGCTTTAAGATTTTCGAGCATATCGGTAATGCCCAACAGGGCCAGGTCGTTCGGCATTTGATCGGCATTTTCAGCATAGGCACGGGTCATCACCTTCACATGGCCTGTCGTGAACCTGGCGTTCAGATCGATCATGTCCCCCAAAATACCATTCAGCCAGCAGTGCATCACTACCGTGAGCAACACGCCAGCCGTCACAATGATGATGGGAAACAGGCTACGATGCCGATCCCGCAGAATTCCTTTCAATAAAAATTTGATCATTGTATCTTCCCCTTGATGGCTTCGGTCGGATTCATTTTTGCGATTTTTCGGGCGGGCAGAAAGCTGACGATGGTCGCCGTGATGAAAACAATGGCCACCGTGGCGGCGATCAGGCCAGCGCTGTAAACTGGAAATATTTTCTCGGCAATGGTGAGGCCATATTCATCGGTGCCCTGGGGCATGGGGATGCCTTTGATCGCCTGCATGGTGAGCAGCGGGATGCCATAAGCAGCAGCCACAATAGCGGCCAACACCCCATACATCGCCCCCTCGACGGTGAACAGCCTGACGACCTGCCAGCGGGTCATGCCCAGGGCGATGATCGTCCCGATCTCCTTCTGCCTCCGAAAGATGGACAACACTTGGGTATCGAACACGGCCAGCATAGCCAGCAGCAACAGAATCACATAGACGAAGATGATGCCCACCGATTTCATTCGGATGGTCTCGCTCAGTTGCCTGAGCAAGAATTCGTGATTCTTGAATTCCCAATCTGGGAAGCTGGCGGAAATCGAGGCGGTTGGAGCGGTCACGAGAATCGTGGCTTCGTTGGACATTCCCAGCATGGTCTGCAGCCGTTCCAGCGGAAGCCATAGCTGGCCGTTATCGATGGCGGGGACAATCGTTTTGAAGATGCCGACAATTTTGATGTCTGCCGCATCGAACGTCCCGTCGGCATCCCGCCAGCGAACCGTGACCAGATCGCCCACATTGAGTTTGGTGGTTTTGGCCATTCGAGTTCCGATCAGAGCGGGGATGGCTTCGCCATTTTGTTGTAGCTCGGCTGAGGGAATTTTCAAAATTTTCTGCTCGGGGTCGATGCCTTTGAGAACCACATTTTGAATGCGCCCTTCAGGGTAAATGGTCGCCTGGGCGACCAGGATCGGCGTGAGGTGGCCGCTGGCGATTTCGCTTTGGAGCGCTTCGGGAATCGGACTGTGACTGTCATTCAAAGTCAATGGATCGAAGGGGTCATAATTTTTCTGCCAGAATTGTCCGCCGCCGATCTCCCAGTTGATCGTCTCCCGCCGAGCTTCCTTGTTCCAGCCATCGAGCAGCCCGAAATACCAGATGATCAGAATATAGCAAAACGACAGCACGATGACATTGAGCCAGGTGCGCAGCCCAGCACCGATCAGGTTTTTATAGGCTAATTTTAGTGAGATCATTTTCTGTGTCCTGTGTCTCGAAGTTTAGAAGTCAACTTTTGATTATTTTTCCAACGGATGGAAAGAACCAAACGGATTTTTTAATTAAAAACCACAATTCATAATACTACTTGATCATCTCAAATTGAACAAGGTCATTCCGAACGAAGCGCAGCGGAGTGAGGAATCCTTTTATGAACAGTTTGTTTAACAATCAGATTTCTCGCTTCGCTCGAAATGACTCTCGTCCTTTAATGATTTAAAAAAATCTACTCAGGTAGAAATAAATCTCAAAGAATCTCATAAATAAAATGGAAAATTCCAAACCAAAATCAGTAACAATATCATTTTCAATTCGAACACATTTTCAATTTTGACCATTGGAATTTCATCCGCTGGGTCATTTTTATTCGTTGGAAACAATATTTTTCGCATCAATCAGGCCTTCCATCTTTAACCTCTCTCCGAAATCTCAAATCCCAAATCATAAATAAAGTTCAATAAGCAAATCGACAAATTCCAAACCGACAGAAAGAACGCCTTTTTCATTGCCAGAGAAATTTGTGGTTTTGAATTTTGAGAATTGAATATTGTTTTTGAGTTCACTCTAATAAGCAAATTTGGGACAATGTCATTGCGAGCGGAGTGAAACGGAGCGAAGCAATCCTTTCCGCCAGTTGAGATTGCTTCGGCAAAAAACGCCTCGCAATGACTGGTTCATACAGAATTCTATCAAAACCGACCTTTTTAGAATAGATTCATTTTTTATTTGATTTTTGACCATTGGAATTTCATCCGTTGGGTTGTTTCTATCCGTTGGAGAAAAAAATTTTTAATCAAACCTTTCATCCTTCACCACCTTCCCATCTTCCAGTGAAATTTTCCGCCGCAGATATTTGATCACCTTCTCATCATGCGTAGCAAAGATAAATGTCGTTTTCAATTCCCGATTTAGCTTTTCCATCGTCTGCAGAATGTGGTGTGAATTCTGGGCATCGAGATTGGCCGTGGGCTCGTCGGCCAGCACGATCTCTGGTTTTTTCACCATCGCTCTGGCAATGGCCACCCGCTGGCATTCGCCGCCAGAGAGCTGCGGCGGACGGGAATTGATTTTATCCGTCAGACCGACCCACTCCAGCGCATCGAGCACGGCTTTTTTGCGCTCGGCCGCAGGCATTTTGAGCAACAGCAGAGGAAATTCGACATTCTCGAATACCGTGTACACATTCAACAGATTATAAGTCTGAAAGATGAATCCCAGATGTTCGCTCCGCAATCTGGCAGCGGCTTTGTGCGAGAGCTGATTCACCGAGTGGCCCAAGACGATAGCCTCACCCTCCGAAGGCGTATCCAGCGAGCCGATGATGTTGAGCAGCGTGGTCTTGCCCGAGCCACTGGGCCCGACAAAACCCGCAAATTCGCCTTTACCGAATGTGAGATTGATGCCGTTCAAGGCTGTGAAATAGCCACCACCTACAGGGAAACGCTTGATGAGATCACGAATTTCGATGATTGTGGAATTATTCATTGAGTTGTCTCCAGAATTGATCTGATTCCGAAATCGATCCGACAAATTACAAAATGCGCCGCGCAATGGTGCGATCTATAAAAGCCCCAACTTTTAATCAGACTATTTATGGGTTGCCTATAAAATCGAGAAATTTTTATTTCGAACAAAACGAGAATCCACATTCTTTAATTCTACAAGATTTTTTTTCTTAGTATGCTGAATAGCACTGGATTCTTGGTGTGATTGAAAATTATTTAACCACTTGAGACCAACAAGCTACGATATTCAATGGAAGATGTTGATCCGCTTGATAAGAAAGTTTTGTTCAAAATCTCTTTCTCAAGGCCAATATAAAAAACAACGTACTTATTGTCAATCTATTTTTGAATAGTTCAGATGATAAACCGTGGCATACATGGAGCGAACTTTTATAACTCACTTCATATTCAAATAATCAACCGTTCTTTCCGATTCAGTCAAAGCCTGTTGTTAAACAAATTTGCTTCAATCGTCTGATTGATTAATCTTTAGGGTCTCAAAAATCGAGAAAATAGAAATTGGAGAGCCAGCCTTAGCAACTCGGAACATTTAGTATCGTTTTCCATGAATATTGCCATCCAAATCATCCTCGAATAAAATTTTGCTTGACATTCGACGCTTAGCGCGTTATATTTTGCACGTGAAAATTTTGATTCCCAAAAATATATCCCATTTTTTTAATGAGATCTATAGCTGGCTGAAATTTTCGGTTCGGACCATCCTCAATTTTCGGCAAATATTTCGCTACCGCGCTGAGACCATTAAGCAGCTCTATATTCTTGGCAACCAGGGGCTTCCCTTGGTGATTTTATCAACTGTTTTCATCAGCATTGTCTTGACGTTGGAGACTGGCAAAAAAATAGAGCCATTTGGAGCTAAGTTGATGCTTGGCCGGGTGGTGGTCATTGCGGTGCTGCGGGAACTTGGACCGGTAATTACTGGTTTGATGATGGCAGGCCGAATTGGCGCAAAGATCGTCTCTGAGATCGGCAATATGGTGCTCACTGAGCAGGTCGATGCTTTGCGCGCTTATGGTACTGATCCGATTAAGCGGCTTATCGCCCCGCGAGTCTTTGCGGCTTTTGCGGTGATGTTGCCATTGACCTTCATCGCTGATGCGGTTGGCATTATCGCTGGCTCGTTCTCGGCGATCACTTTATTAAATGTCGATTTTGACTTTTTCTGGCTTTCCGTCAAACAAGGACCTTCACTCAAAGACCTATTGGTCGGAATCAGCAAACCTCCATTCTTTGGGTTGCTGATCGGTATCATCAGCGCTTATCTCGGATATAACCTCAAAGGCGGCTCTGAGGGCCTGGGAATGGCCGCGACCAAAACTGTCATGTACGCTTCCATCGCAGTTTTATTGATGGATTTTATTCTAACGATCATTATCATTTCATTTTTCTAAAGGCTTTGTGGTATGATTGCCTTTGATGCTGTATCATTGTGCTTGAATAATCGAAATATCCTGAAAAACATTTCGTTTCGAATCCAACGTGGCGAGACTGTGGTATTGGTGGGGAGCAGCGGAGCTGGTAAAAGTACTATTTTGCGACTCATCTTGGGATTGATGAAACCGACCAATGGAAGGATCTTTGTCCTCGGGAAAAATATTGTCTCTCTCTCTGAAAGACAAATGAATTCCATTCGTCGTAAATTTGGTCTTGTTTTTCAAAGCGGCGCCTTATTCGACTCGTTAACCTTAGAGCAGAATGTGGGATTTTTCTTGACAGAAAATTCAAATCTCTCGGCTCGAGAAATTCGTGAACGAGTGGATGAGATAATGAAATTTTTCGGCCTAGAAAATTTCATGCACTATTATCCCTCTCAGATCAGTGGCGGCATGAAAAAACGGGTGGCGATTGCGCGAGCAGTAATTACTCAGCCCGAAGCACTGCTCTATGATGAGCCCACTGCTGGACTTGATCCGCTGGCAGCTCGAAAAGTAGTCAGCTTGATTAGTCAACTTCAAAAAAGTTTCAACATGACCTCTCTTATTGTTACCCATGAAATTCACCATTTTGCTAATGTAGCAGATCGACTGCTGATGTTAAAAAACGGAACAATTACCTATGATGGCGTTTTCGACCTTGCCATTTTGGATGAGTTTGAAGAAACTGAAACGCCAAGTGAATGCATACCAAACGAGGTAGATTATGCAGATATCGGGGAGCAGTCGAACGGTTAAAATTGGGGTGCTATCGCTCTGGGCATTAGCGCTTTTTATTATCCTGTTCATCTTTTATATTGTTGGTACCAATCAGAAGCTATTTACCAACAAGTATCATCTTTACATGTTTATCCCCAATGCGCAAGGTTTGAATCCAGGCGCGTTTATCACCCTTTCTGGGCTGAAGGCTGGCGTCGTCGGTGAAATGAAATTTGCTGAGAAAGATGGCCTTCAGGGCATTGTGGTCGATCTAAAAATCGACCGACAATTTTCCGACAAGATTACGACCTCATCGATCGCAACTGTCAGCACCATGGGCATTTTGGGAGATAAATATGTGGATATTTCATTGGGAAATTTCGGTGATCCCCCGCTCCAGGAGGGCTCATTTATTCGGACCAGTCCTCCTTCGGAAATAGGCTCGATTATTGCCTCCGCCAGTGAGGCCATCGCTGAATTTAAAAGGACATTGGAAAATATTAATGCACTCACCCAGCAAGTAAGAGCTGGTTCGGGTACCCTAGGTCTATTATTGACGGATTCATCTACTCAAAATCGAGTGGCCCAGCTCTTAAGAAATCTCAATAACATCGCTGAACGGATTCAGAGCGGCCGCGGCAGTCTGGGTCAGATGGTTCAGGACAGTTCGCTATTTGCCTCGCTGAACCATACGGCGACCAACCTGGATCGAATTACTTCCAAAATCAATCAAGGCCAGGGCAGCTTAGGAAAGTTGGTGGCCGATTCTTCGCTTTATCTCAAAGTGCATGCAATTTCCACGATAACAGATTCCATACTCAATAGCTTGCAACGTGGCGAAGGCTCAGGCGGAAAATTATTAAAAGATGACGTGCTTTATCAACAATTGCTCACATTAACCCGATCGTTAACGATTCTGACCGAAGACATCAAACAAAATCCCAAAAAGTATGTGACGATCAAGGTTTTTTAATCGAAAATATATCGTGCGCCTGTGAATGGCATGAATTGTTCCGACGAGTTGATTTGCGCATTCCCAAGGATGGGTCGTGAGTTTTCCGAACAGTTGCAAACCCCATAACTTAGCGTCAATTGTTGAACAGTTTCTATTGCAAAATCCCAAACACAAACTAAAATGTCATGCCCTCCGCCAGTTGGGGGTTGGAATCTATATGTATCATTGGCTTAAACAATGGATTTGAACCTGCGTTCTGAGTTCGCAGGAATTGAAACGCTTTAATTGAACTCCATGCTCTGCAACAGAACAAATCTGGCAGGTAGATAGAAAAATATCGCACTGATACCGCTCAGAAAGGTTTCCCATCTATGAAACAGTTCTTTTTTTTGTTCACTTTTTTCTTATGGTCAATCGCTTTCGCCCAAGAACCTTCAGGCGAATGGATCTTAAATCAGATCGATAAAAATCTAACCTCAGAGAATCGCATCATTACCTCGAAAATGATCATTCATGGCCGCAGGGAGAGCCGTACCATCGAGGCCAAATCTTGGGTGCAGGGCGTCGAGAAGTCATTTACCGAGTACCTCTCCCCCGCCCGTGAGAAAGGCACCAAAATGTTGAAGCTGGAAAAAATGCTCTGGCTCTACTCCCCTGCTACCGATCGCATCATTCAGATTTCAGGTCACATGCTGCGCCAATCGGTCATGGGCTCAGACCTGTCCTACGAAGATATGATGGAAGATCCCAAATTGAGCAATAATTACGACGCAAAAGTGATTGGCTCAGAAATCGTCGATGAACGGGATTGTTGGATCGTGGAGCTGACCGCCAAAGTGAGTGACATTGCCTATCACTCTCGCAAGCTCTGGGTGGATAAAGAAAGACTCATTCCTTTGCAAGAGGAATTGTTTGCCAAAAGCGGCAAGCTACTCAAGAAAATGGAGCTGAAAGACGTGACCAACATCCAGGGGCGCTGGTATCCGAAGCGGATGGTCTTCAAAGACATGCTCAAGGTGGGTCAGGGGACCGAATTCATCGTCGATTCGATTCAGTTCGATCAGGCAATTCCAGAGTATATTTTTTCGAAGGCGGCGTTGAGAAAATGAGGGGGGCTATCGAGATAGCATTTTTTTTATGCGAGCCAGAAATAGCCTGCTAAAATTTTTGGGCTGATCCATAGAAATTTTCGGATAGAATTCTATATCTGGGCGAAAGCAGTCTTTTCGTCAATTGTGTTAGCCAAGCCTTAAACTGAGATAAGCACCAAAACCCTTTCATGAAAGGAAGAGACGCATCATTATTTTTTATCCCACAATTTTTCCAATTCTAGATTTTTTCTACCTACCGCCATTGCCTGGGCATTTAAAAATGTTTTCACTTCTTCCCATGCGACTTGCTTGATCATTCGTGGCATGGGCTCAGCATCCGCATCTTCAAAATACGTAAGAGCACGGATAGCAAATGCAGGGAAAGCGGTGTGATATGGATATTTGACGGCAGCGATCTTAAACAGATCATCGAGAGATTTCTGCCGCAGTATGAAATAAAGATCAACATAATCCTTACGAGTCCCTCTGGAAAGAATGGCCGCTAATTTCATTGCCCCAATTTCCTCTACGGCAGCAATACGGATATTTTTGATCAAGCTTGGTGGTTTCACGAGCGGATGCAAATTCAATCGGAAAAAACTGATTCCCACTGTTTTCCAATTGGCAACAAAAGTGCCGTCTTTATCATGTATTATTTTAATTGATGGTTCTCCCTTGAGAATTTCCATTATCGCCTTGCGCTGATCAATCCCCACAGCTTCAGGAGAATCACTGAAAAAATCCAGATCAACTGATAAACGATGTCCGAGTTGTAGCGCAAGACCCGTTCCACCTCCCAGGTAAAAATCCGAAATAAATGGCAAATCACTCAAAAGATGAAAAAGCTCTTTCGATTCGGCCGTTAACGCCTCCCAATGGACATGCATCGCTAATCCCCCCAAACATGCTCACGAATTTCAGCAAAAGGCGCTTGACGATATTCTCTAATGTCAAGCAGCTTGCACCAGTAATTGAAAGTCATTTTTGACAGCCTGCGGTGACCATATTGTTGAAGATATTCGACAATTCGTTTCAGGCCATAATGATGAAATAACCAGTGCAACTCCTCCCAGGTGCCCATTTCCAGTGTTCGCTCGATGATGGGCTGCGCATATAACTCGGCATCCATTTGTTCAAAATCATATTCTTGAAAGAGTCGAGCTAAGGATGAAGGGATGGGATTTGATTTTTGATCTGCGTTATGCATCGTCCGACAATTGGCTGAATTTTATTTAACAAATATGGAATGAATATAGTGAATTTAATTTCGTGAATCAATTAAAATTTTTGAAAAGGCAAATGAATCATCGATTAGGTCGATTAGGAGGCAAATTCAGCATGCGCATCATCATTCAGAAGCCTCTGCAGTTGATTGCGATCGATTTATTCAGTTGATCGTGCGAAGGCCATAAGATTTTTTCAATGAAGTTCCAATAAAAAATTCATTTTTTCTATTGACTCTTATCTTTAATTATTTTATTTTTGGGCTGTTTATTTTGGAGGGTGAATCAAAAACTGGTATGTCATTCAATGAGCGATTGAATCAGATCTGCAGGAAGAAGAATAGCCTGGTCTGCGTGGGGTTGGATGTTGATCTGAACAAGGTTCCCGCATTCATTCTTGAGAAAAAAGAGCCGCTGGTCTATTTCTGTCAGGCCATCATCGATGCCACTCTGCCTTTCGCCGCTGCCTATAAAATCAATACCGCCTTTTTTGAGGCGCATGGTGTCAGCGGGTGGGCAGCAATGAGCAAGGTGGCGACCTATTTGCCAGACGATGTCATCAAAATCGCTGATGCCAAGCGGGGGGATATCGGCAACACATCGCAAATGTACGCCCGAGCCTTTTTCCAGGCGATGAATTTCGATGCGATAACCGTTAACCCATTCCTCGGCTACGATGCGGTAGCGCCGTTTTTAGAGGATGAAGACAACGGGGCGTTCATCCTGTGCCACACATCTAACAAAGGGGCTGCGGATTTTCAAAAATTCAGCGACGGCAAAAAAGCGCTGTTTGAACTGGTGGCTGAGCAGGTGCAACTGTGGAACGTGCGCAACAATTGCGGTTTGGTAGTGGGGGCAACTTTTCCGGATGAAATGAAGCATGTGAGAGCACTAGCGCCCGAACTGCCGTTTCTGGTTCCTGGTCTTGGTGCGCAGGGCGGCGATTTTGAATTGGCGGTTCGCTATGCGATCAATGAAAACGGAATGGGAGCGATTTTCAATTTCAGTCGAGGGATCATTTACAGCTCGACAGGAGCCGATTTTGCCGAGGCTGCTGGAACAAAGACAAAGCAGATAAAAGAAGACATCATCAGAATCATAGAAAATTCTTAGGAGATCATTTTGACCAAAGAGGAAGCCTTAAATCTTTTTAAAGAAACTGGAGCGCTATTAGAGGGCCATTTTCTTTTGACTTCGGGTTTGCATAGCCCACAGTACTTCCAATGCGCCAAAGTCCTGCAATATCCCCAGCATGCCCAGAAGTTGTGTTGGGAGATTGCCTACAATTTTATGACTGAGAAAGTGGATGTGGTGATCGGGCCAGCATTGGGTGGGATCATCGTGGCGCAGGAGGTGGCTCGCTTGATCCATGCCCGAGCTATTTTTGCCGAACGAGAGGACGGCAAAATGACATTGCGCCGGGGCTTTGAGATCAAATCGGGCGAGCGGGTGCTGGCCGTGGAGGATGTGGTGACCACAGGCGGGTCAATCAAAGAAGTGATCGAGCTGGCAAAAAATGCCGGCGCAAAACTGGTCGGCGTCGGGTTCCTGGTGGACCGCAGTCAGCAGCGGGTGCAGTTCGATGTGCCCAAATTTGCGGTAGTAACGATGGACGTGGTGACTTATTCCGCGGATCAGTGTCCCCTCTGCAAAAAAGGAATTCCCATTATAAAACCAGGGAGCCGGAAGATTAAATTGACATAAACAAAGCGATGAGTTGCAAATTATAAAAGCAAGATTTTCGTTTTCGGACCACTGGCGAGCAAACCAGTCCTGGCTTTAGTAAGGTAAAGCGCTGGGTCTATGAGCTTGCTGTATTAACTTGCCCAAGCTTTGGCTGCAAATCCCTCTTGTTCATTATTCTCCATCACTTCTTTTCATGGGAAAAAACTATAATTAGAGGGGTAATTGAAGCATTGGGTGTCCGAGGATTTTCGAAATATTTGAGGAAGTTTGACATGAGCAAATCTTTCATGAAAATCGGACCGATTACTTGTAGCATCGAAGCCGAACCTCCTTACACAGCGATGAGAAATGGAGCTACGGATTTTTTCACATTGGCCAACGAAAAACTAAAACTGCCTGAGGAAATCCCCGTGAACTCCATTGAAAATGGAAGAATTCATCTTCAGAGTAACTCGCTAAAACTGGATATTCGGACCAATCAAATCGGTGCGGAAATTCTCAAAAGTCTCAATGGAAAAAAGACGGTGGCAAAAATTGCTTCAGAGCTTTCGGAGAAATACGACTTCGATGACGAGGAATTTTTGGAGCAGGTAAAGACTTTTCTCAACATTTTCCGAACTTACAAGTTGATCTAATTATTTGAAAGTGCCATAACGATTTGGAAGAAACAAAGGAATAATACGCATCTTGCGCCTGCGATTTAGATCAGCTCAGGTGTAGCGCGTTTTTCGATGGGAGCGATGATAGCACTTTTCCACAAAGTGTTTGTTTGGGAGAGTTGCTAGATGTCATCGGGTATTTTTGCGATTAGTTTTCCTAATCTGGGCTAAAAAATGCCTCCAAAAACACCATAAAGAACCGATTAGCAAGAAGGCTGTTGATTTGAGCCGAGGCTTGGTTTATCACGCCATGCTGCTGAACATTTATAGATATTGCAAGAGGTATTAGATTGACGGATCACTTATTAAATATAACCTTTCTCCCCAAAAATAAAAAAATCTCAGTACCATCAGGAACTAATCTTTTAGAAGCAGCTCAGCGAGCTGATATCTTTGTTCCTAACTTTTGTGGTAGCCGCGGGAAGTGCGGCAAATGCAAGGTCAAGCTCGTCCAATCCACATTGCCATACACGGCGCAAGAAGAAGTGGCCTTAACACCTGAAGAACGAAGCCAGGGGATTCATTTAGCCTGTCAAATCGCAGTCAATAATGATCTCATTGTCGAGGTCATCCGTGAGGAAAATCTGAAGACTACCCGCTTTTTGACTTATGATTTGGCCGAGCAACTTGAAGTTGATCATCATTTGAAGAAATATTATCTGGAACTTCCTAAGCCTGAGTTGCAGCATCTGCGCGATGATGTGACCAATATAATTGACCATATTCAGCAG
This sequence comes from candidate division KSB1 bacterium, assembly GCA_034506395.1. NCBI lineage: Bacteria > Pseudomonadati > Candidatus Zhuqueibacterota bacterium. Next base: position 123,255 of record JAPDPQ010000007.1, read on the forward strand.
GATGCCCGAGCGGTCATGCCATTGGTGTTGTTGCAAAGTCTGTCAACGTTTTTGCGGAAAAACGATTTTAAGATTACCGTGACACTTGACGGAAACCAAATTATTAATATCGAAGCGGGCGACACGAGTCAGCGTTTATTCGGCGTAGCAATTGATCTCGGCACGACCACTATTGTTGGTTCCCTGGTGAATATGTTAACCGGCCAAATTCTGGCCGTGGCATCGCGAACCAATCCACAATCGATTCATGGTGCGGATGTCATTTCTCGGGTGAATTTTTGCATATCTGAGCCAGGGGGATTGGGCAAATTGCAGACACTGGCCATCGAAGCAATCAACGAGATCATTGAGGAGCTATGCGAAAATTCAGGCGAAAAATTTCGGGATATTTATGAACTGAGTTTAGCTGGCAATACAATTATGAATCATTTATTCTTGGGCGCTAATCCACAATTCATTGCTGAAGCGCCTTATACCCCCGCCTATCGGCGCAGCCAAAAATTTCGGGCTGAAGAGTTAGGCATTGCCATTTTGCCGCGCGGTTCAGTGATTACGCTCCCCAATATTTCGGGTTACGTGGGAGGCGACATCACTGGTTTTATTTTAGCCTGTAAATTGCATCAGCAAGATAAAGTTACCCTCGGCATCGACATCGGAACCAATGGCGAGATCGTTCTTGGCTCAAAGGAAAAATTGATCTGCTGTTCTACGGCGGCTGGGCCGGCTTTTGAAGGGGGACAGATCAGTTGCGGCATGCGCGCGATGGAGGGTGCCATCGATAAATATGTGATTGATGAAGCCGGAGTTTTTTATCACGTCATTGGCAATATCGATCCGCGGGGGGTCTGCGGCACTGGACTGGTCGATGTCGTGGCGGAATTGCTCAGTGCTGGGATCGTCGATGAAACCGGTCGCATTGTCGCCCCAGAGCAATTTCATGGCCTCGATTGGTTGAAAAAACGCATCCTGCCGAATGATAAAAACTATGATTTTGCTCTAGTCAATGGGGAGGACGGTGCTCGTCAGATGATAAAGATCAAGCAGCAGGATATTCGCGAGCTGCAATTGGCCAAGGGCGCAATGGCCGCTGGCATCGAAATTCTGATGAAGGAATTGGGAATCTCCGTGGATCAAATTGAGCAGGTATTCATTGCTGGCGCCTTTGGCAGTTATCTGAACAAATACAATGCGCTCAAAATTGGCCTGCTGCCGGCAATATCGCCTGAAAAAATTCATTTCGTCGGCAATGCTGCTTCGCTTGGAGCCAAAAAATTCTTGCTCTCCCAACGCGCTCGTGATGAAGCCGAGTATATTATCAATACCACCCATTATATCGAGCTGGCTGGCCGCCAGGATTTCCAAGAGATATTTGCCGAAAAAATGTTTTTTATTCAATAAAAAAAAAGCTTGACTTTTTTGAAAATTTTTATATGATAAATAATGAGCCTATCCGCGATTCGATGATCGGTTCCAGATATTAGCCCCATTCCTGTTTTCTCTGCTGCTGATTCTGCTGAAGATGTTTGTTGCTGCGGATTTTTAAGTGCAAATATCCCAAAAGCCTTAAATGTAAGTGGGTTTAAGATGATTTGCAGCGGTTTAAAAAGACGCAGTTTGTGGGTGACAGTAGGTCAGCTCTATGGTTCCGCCCCCCCCGTTATTCAGTTTCAGCGATCTTCTCATCCCGATCCATTTTCATCCATCCCAACCGGCACCAAACGTTCAATATTTGCGATATTCCATTATCTTGGCTCATCGGGAGATCAGAGGCCCACCGGACAACCACCTTAACCTCAGCAAAATTGAATAGCTCTTAGGAAGAGAAAAGTTTTCGAGGAGGTGCGCTATGAAACCGATCAAATTATTGGCACTGCTCATTGGCCTGAGCATGATAATCTGGTGGGCGTGTTCGGACAGAGAGACCGCTCCCACGGCGCCTGAGCCATCCGCTTGTTTGGTGCAGCCGCATGGTTTGAACAAGACCTTGGCAGATTACAGCTCCGCGGAATTCATATTTTTGGGCGACCCCAATGGTCCTCAGCCTGCCAGCATTAGCCTAATGGGATTTACACCTTCTGGCGATCCCCAGAGCCCTCAGCCAGCGAAAAAAATCACATGGTATGGTGACTGTGAAGATTATGAGGTACCTGGCACAGCAGATACTTGGTATATGTGGAACTGCACGATCGATTGCAGCGACCTGGCAGATAATTGCCTTTATACCGAAGTCGGCAATGAAAGCGATCCGAGCACCTGCCAGGAGATGACGCTTAAAGCCGATCTTTTCTGGCGACCTTATCCCTTCACCGGAAAATGGCAACGCTATGCTTACTTGCCTGAATGGACAGTATATGACCGACGTGGGCAAATGGCATATGGCACATATGTTTGGCGGGATACATGGGAATCAAAGTGCATATCAACTCATAAATTTTTGGATAAGACAAATAAGCCGGACTCCGCCTCTTTTACCTTAAGGTCTCAATTTCGCTCGCTCAGCCCTCAATCAATCGTGAAGCAATAACTGGTAGCCTGGCTTTCGCGGCGGTTGCTTCGGATAAAGGCGATCGCCGCCTTTTTGAATATCTCCGATCGAGATTATATCTAGCTTAAAAAATTCTTCATAAAATTTCGATTTGAGGTTTGAGCTTATGAAACGTCAATTCATGTTTTTCTTTTGCTTTTGGCTATATTGCATGGCCCGAATATGTTGGGTCAATTGCCAGGAATGGTCAGAACCGCGGTTATTGGAATCGGGCGACAATAGCTGCATTCGCTCGATTTCCAACTTGTTCGTGCTTAAAAATTCATCATTGCACCTTGCTTGGCTCGGCCATGAGAACACTATTCGCTATATCAGCTTTGAGCCAGGTAGTGGAAATTTGCTTCGTCCAGCATTCAAATTTCGCCCCCAAAAGCCATGTTCTGGTATTCAATTGATTTTTGATGATGACAACTTTCTTCATTTGTTTTGGGTGGAAGAAGGATTTGAAGTGGATTCCACTTATAAGAGCAAGGGGATCTGGCTTGAAGTCCCTGTTCTCGCCAGCAGTCCTTATTATGGAGATTGGAGATCTGACACGATTCGTGCAAGGATCCAAAAGCAAGATTTAATTTATTTCTCGACCAGCTTGTCTCAAGATGGCACGATCTATGTTTGCTGGGAAGAATCCAATCAATGGGCAATTTTTCTCAGCAGCAAACCAAAAGGCAAATCCGATTGGATTATTCCTGGTGGACCGATGTTTCCAGAATTCATGAACGATGCTGGTGACGCTGGCAATCCTCATCTAATTAGCGGGACACTTCAAGATCTTTATCTCACTTTCATTGGCAGCAGAGACGCCGATGCCGTTGGCGGCCCAGCTTATAAATATACAAATTTTGTTTACTATGCTGAGAAACCGTTTCATAAAGGGCGCTGGAATGAGCCAGTATTAGTCTACAAAGACTTTGTGTCCGCGGCAATTTGGCCACGAATAGCTGTCGATCAAAGTGGCGTGCGACATATTTTATGGATGCAGGTAATAAATCCCAACCAATGTCGCATCCGTCATCCATTTTATAGTTTTTCTTCTGACGGCCAGCATTGGTCTCCAGCGCGCGACCTTGCTGGATGGGCAGCATGGTTCGGCTCGCATCAAATCGTTATTGATAGCCAGGGTACGGTGCATGTTTTTTGGTGTCAATATTGGTCTACCGAGGAAAAATCGGGGGGCATTTATTATTGCCATGGTCGAGAAAACACCTGGTCGGAACCGCAACTGATCTTTGCTGATCTCCCAGATAAATGGTATGATCTGGCAGGCATAGCCATCGATGGCAACGATCGATTGCATATGATAAGAAAAGTCGCTTATGGCCCGCAAGGCGGCATTTACAAACGGGAGCTTGAATATCTCTGGTGCGATCTGAGCCCGACAGCGATCGCTCAATCGCTCAGATCCCACCCAACTCAGGTTCAGGGACTTCTATCGCTCCAAAGCTATCCCAACCCGTTTAACGATACTATCACGATGACGCTACTGCCTCAGAAAGAATGCAGGGTTTCCTTGGAGATCTATAATATCGCTGGACAATGCGTACGCAGGATCATGGACGAAGTGAGGATAGCTGGCGAATATTCATGCCAATGGGACGGCAGAAACGATACAGGTTTAGCTTTGCCCTCAGGGATCTATTATCTTAAAGCGAACGCTCTTGAGGGCGAGCGTGCTCGGCCGTTCCAAATTGTCAGTAAGCTTTTGCTCCTTAAGTGAAAATTGATCTATTTAACAAATCCAAAATTTCTTTGGTCACTCATTCGATCGTTAGCTAAGAAGAGATAGGACTGTTGTTATTCCTGAATTGCCACCCTCAGGGACAACGTAGATTTAAACGCAGCGATCTCTTGCCTTGAATTGATTTCCGAAAAATGCTCAGAAGTAAATAGGGTCTGTAGGGCAAAATTTCTGATAGGATTATCATGCTTAAGAATCTATGCGTCTCATAATTTTTTGATGAATTGGGCAGGAGAGCCTTCTGTCTCCGCAGAGGCGATAAGAATAGCTTTCTCATTTGTGCTTTTTCAGAAATCCATCAGAATGAGGAGGTGAAGATCTATGCCTTGCTATCAGTTAAGGCTCCCGATATTGTTGTCTTTGTTAGGCGTTTTGTCAGTTAATCTTACCTTGGGTCAGGAGAAAAATTGGTCACAGCCCATCGTTATTACAAGAAGACCTCTCGGCCAGATTGGACCTTGTTCCAATTTAGCATTGGGACCAGATCAAAGCGTGCACATCGGCTGGATTGCCAAGGGAAACACTACGAAGCCAAGCGAGAAAGATACACTGGCCTATATGGCGATTAGCAATGGCAAATTATACGAGCCTGGGACAATTTTTCCAAGTCTGAAAAATATGAATTATTTTGAATCGCCCTGGGTGATCGTGGATCGAGATACTTTTTGTCACGTATTTATTGTTGAAAAAAGTTTGCCGGGGATTAATAGGGCTTTTGATTATGACGTCATCGAAATCTCAAGCCCAATTTCTATCCTCCCTCCCCATTACGATGTTTGGGGCATCCAATGGCTTTGGACGAATCGAGACACCAGCGCCGCCAAGGATGTGACCGCTTGCACAACCAAATATCTTATGATCTATGCAGCCTGGGAGGATTTCAACCGGATCTGGATCATGGGAAAACCGTTCAATACGTGGAATTGGAGTTCCCGCACGATTTGCCCCTTTGCTGATTTTAAACCGCCGACTGGTAGTTCTCGGGCGCCACATCTGTTCGCTGGGAAACATGACACCCTATTTCTTGCTTTTGTAGGGCATACAGCGGCTGAGTTGAACACCATCCAGAGCGGGTTGTGGCACTTTGTCCACTTCACGAAAAAATCTCTCAGTGCAGATGATTGGCTGGAACCAGTCTTGGTCTATCAGGATACCATTGGAATGGCAGAGCAGCCGATACTTATTGTTGACCAACAAGGGATTCGGCACATGATTTGGCTGCAGCGACCACGTTCTGCACAATCCTCGCAGAGCACCAAATTATTTTATGCTTACTCATCGGATGATCATAATTGGTCGCTGCCTGTGAACCTGGCTGGCTTCTCAGGAGCTTTTGGTTCTCATCAGATGAGTTTAGATAGCCACGGGCTGCTTCATATTTATTGGATCCAATATTTGCCAGAGCGGGGGAGGCCGGCTGGGGTTTATGCGGTTTTGGGACGTGAGGACCAATGGTCACTTCCAGAACTGGTGGCAGCGCAAAGCGACTCTATGCAATACGATCAAATTCGCATGACCATCGATAAGCAAGATCGACTGCATCTGGTGGAATTAATCGATATTTCTTCAAAGGTGAGCGAAACGGTGCGCCAGTTATCATATCGCTGGAAGGAAATTTATCCCACATCGGCTCGAACTTTTTCCAATTCACGAAATATTCGAATCCATGATCTGCTGAAGATATCTTGCTACCCGAGTCCATTCAATGAATCGGTGACATTGACCCTGGTAGCGAATGAGCCGTGTCATCTGTCGCTCTCGATCTACAATATGATGGGTCAGAGGGTTAAAAATCTATTAGAGCATGAGCTGGTGAAAGGAGAAACTCGATGGTACTGGGATGGTCGGTCTGATCAGGGCGACGAGCTTCGTTCTGGGATTTATTATTATTTAGCGATCGGCCATACATTCGATCAAAGACCATTGCGTTGTGCAGGCAAATTGGTGTTGATCAGATGAGGCTTTTCAAAAGATCTCGAATTAGTTTATCAAAAGAAATTGAGCTTTCAAATTAGAAAATGAGAGCTGGAAGCATAGTTAATTTCCTCGATAAAGTTTGTTCGAGTTCAATCGCAGTTCATTCAGAAACTGAACTTTGGCTATGAAATGAAGCTTGTGGCTGGGCAGCTTGATGGTAGCAGAAAAACGCTACGATCTTGATCCGACATTGCTGTTCACCCATTCGCCCTATGTCGATCGTATACGAGTCATCCAAAACGCTGATTTTTCTTCGAGCCAGAGAGCTAAATTTTTTCCCTGGCTCGGTAGAGGTAAGGATACCTTTCCAGTCGGCGATGAGATAAAAATTTGTTGATCGCCGTTAATTCATTTGAAGCACCTGAGCGATTCGTTCAACAGCCCAGTCGATTTCTTGTTTGGTAATTATGAGGGGTGGCGCTAATCGGATGATATTGCCATGAGTCTCTTTTGCTAATACTCCCCTATCCTTGAGTGCCTCACAGAAGCGGCGGGCACCACCGGCCTCAGGTTTCAGCACAATACCGATCCACAGCCCTTTGCCGCGGATATGGTCCACATGGGGGCTATGGATGGCATGGAGCTCGTCCATTAGATATTCCCCAAGTTCTTCTGCGCGCTGACAGAGCTGTTCTTCCACGATCACCTTCAGCGCTTCTCGTGCGACGGCGCAGGCCAAAGGGTTGCCGCCATAGGTCGAGCCATGATCGCCAGGTTGGAATACCCCCAGTATTTCTCTCGATGCCAGCACGGCCGAGATGGGATACATCCCGCCAGACAGCGCCTTGCCGATGGTCACCATGTCTGGTTTTACCCCTTCATGCTCGCAGGCAAACATTTTGCCAGTGCGGCCCAATCCGCTTTGAATTTCATCTGCGATCAAAATGACATGATGGCGCTCGCAAATCTGCTTGGCCTGTTTCAAAAATCCGTTTTTCGGGACCACAACCCCAGCCTCGCCCTGAATTGGCTCTACTAAGAATGCCACCGTATTCGGCGTAATGGCCCGTTCCAGGGCTTCTGCATCCCCAAATGGGATCATTTTGAATCCCGGCGTGAATGGGCCAAATCCATCCCGATATTGCGCCTCGGCTGAAAAGGATACGAGGGTGATCGTTCTGCCATGAAAATTGCCATCACAAACAATAATTTCAGTCTGGCCATCAGGTATACCTTTTATTTGATAGCCCCACTTTCTGGCGGCTTTTATCGCGGTCTCCACCGCCTCAGCACCAGAATTCATGGGTAACATCATATCATACCCTGTCAGTTCACATAGTTCCTTCGCCAATAACGGTAGTTGATCATTGCGAAATGCCCGTGATGTTAAGGTCAATCGTTCGCATTGTTCACGCATCACCCTTATCAACCGTGGGTGGCAATGCCCCTGATTGACTGCAGAATAGGCGGCCAAAAAATCCATATATTTCCGACCTTCTACATCCTCGAGCCACACCCCTTTGCCAGATTGAATCACGACATCCAGCGGATGATAATTATGCGCTCCATACCTTTCTTCCATCGCAATAAGTTCGGCGGTTGTCATCATAACTTTCATTCTCCATCATTCTCATTCAACTTTTCATAATTGAGATTATCAAACTAAACCATTTTTTTATATTTTAATGAAAGCTGTCACCTATTATGAAAATGCAATGCATTCAGCATGCACATGGTCCAAGATTTAGCCTTATGCGTTATGTATGATAGCCAAATACCAGCTCATGTTCTTGATAAATTGTCGAATCAGAATTTTGCCATTACCAGAATCGGCTCAAAAATGTTCCAGATGATAAACATACCCTGGCGTTCTGGCAGCGAGATACTTTCGCCAGCATTGAAATCGCACAAAATATTATGCAATGATTATCTCAGGGTTGCTTCAATCGCTGAGAGGAATTCTTCCCTTCCATCCGGGCTGCGGATGTCTTTGGCGGTGACATTGTAGCTGAATACGGCAATGCCATATTTTTGCTGGCAAACTTGCGGGAAACTGATATAATAGCCACCCAACCCTTGCAAGAATTCAGCAGTTATCCCCTGTTCTTCCTTTCGACCCCGTTTGCGGATTCGATCTAATAGAATGTTGACATCATCCACTTGAAGGTAAATGATCAAATCAGGCCGAATTAAGTCCTTATTGAGTCGCTCAAAATACTCTAAATATAGCTTGAGCTCGTCATCGGTCATGTTGCCCAACCCATGAAGGTATTTAGCAAATATCTCTGGGTCTTCATAAAGCGATCGATCCTGGATGCACGATTTGGGCACCGTTTTAATGAGCTCGTGATGTTCTACTCGGCGAATCAGAAACTCCATTTGCAAAGTCAAAGACCAGCGTTTCATATCGGCATAATAAGCGCGCAAGAACCGATTATCAATTACTGGTTCGTCGAATAATTCCAAGCCGAAATGATGGCTGAGCAATTTCGCAGCGGTTGTTTTGCCACACCCAATATTCCCAGCCATGGTAATGAAAATCTTCTTTTCCAAATGGTCTCCTCTCATGAGACAACGATTTCAACAAACCGTGTTAATATATGAATTCAACGGATTGAAGTCAAGTTTTATTCATGTTTGCAACAAAATATTCATCTCAACACTGATCAAGATTGGTCATTAAAGCATATTCAAATGCTCTTAATCGTCAAGGATTAGCAAATGTGTTATGGAAAGATTATAATTCAATGACAAAAATGTAGCCCTGGTGCAGTTTTCCCATTCAACGTTGAGATTGAATTGCTCAAGGCACGGCGCAAATTGATTGGAAACTTTTCTATGGATTTGGCATTCAATAGCAAAAGTTTTCATTTAACAAGTTGAAAAAAACATTGACAATTGCGGTAAAAGTTTTTATATTCAACACTGTTTAGATCAAATAAGCGAGGGTGGCGGAAATGGCAGACGCGCTAGACTTAGGATCTAGTACCCTTGTGGTGTGGGGGTTCGACTCCCCCCTCTCGCACCATAACAGATTTATGACATGATCATAGAAACGGCTCGTCACAATCTCGATGAATGACGAACCAGAAAAAACAGCGAACCGAATTGGTGACATAATTACAGGAGAGGCACTTGGAAGTTCATATTGAAGAACAAGGACAGTGGGAACGGGCGGTAGAAGTAACAGTCCCCTATGAAAAACTCTTACCTAAATTTGATGAAGCTTATGCCAAATATAAAAAAACGATCCAATGGGAGGGGTTCCGCAAGGGCAAAGTCCCGCTCGATTTGATCAAAAAAGCATTGGGTCCCAAAATCGAACGCGAGGTTGCTGAGGATTCTATTCCAGGATTTTTAGAAGAAGCTGTCAAAGAAAATAATTTGAAATTATATGATATTTCCCAATTAGAATCCATTAGCTATGACCGCACGAATGGTCTCCATTTCAAGGCGATCATCAAAATTCGGCCTGAAGTTACCTTAAAAAAATACAAAGCGCTTGAAATCGAGAAAGAGATCTATCAAATTACTGACGATGATCTCAACGATTTCATCGAGAATCTTCGGGAACAGCATGCCTCAATGTCGACGTTCGATGGCGAAGCGCAGCGCGGCCATTATATCGTCGCTGATGTCCAGGGTGTTGATGTCGCAGGTCTGCCTTTGATTGGGAAGAAATACGAAAATCGCTACTTTTATCTCGATGACGGGGAAACCGACCCAGAATTTGTTAATCAGTTGATCGGTGTGAAAGCTGGAGAGACACGACGAGTAACGCTGACTGTTCAAAATCGAGATCCGAACAAACCTGACAATCAAGTTGAATATTATGACATCAGCGTGAAGGAGATAAAGCAGAAAGAACTTCCAACGCTGGATGATGAGTTCGCCAAGGACATTGGTCCATACGAGACATTGAATGATCTCAGAGAAGCAATTCGCAAAAATTTGGAGCAACGCGCTCAAGATCGGACGCAACAGAACCTTACCAATCGCATCATGGACGAAGTCATCAAGTCGAATCCAATAGAATTGCCCGATTATATGGTCGAGAACTTTTTGGATGCGTTCATCAAAGATATGAATAACAGCCAACAGCAAACAATCGATTCTCAAGAGGTCCGAGAAAAATATCGCGCCGATGCGATTTGGAACTTGAAATGGCTATTGATCTTAGAGAAAATTGCTGAATTGGAAAATATCAAGGTCCAAGAGTCGGAAATCAATGATTATATCGAAACAATGGCTCAATTGGCTGGCAAAAACGCGGTGGCGATCCGCAATAAGTATCGCGATCCCAAAAAGAGAGAACAAGTGGAGCATAAGCTTCTTGAGAAAAAAGTCATCGATTTGTTAAGGGATAACGCGATCATCACTGACAAAATTGTCACCTATCAGGATGTCCAAAGAGCGCAAGATTTGATCATTCGATAGCCGAAAAAGATTGGGTTCTTTTTAGTTGCTTAGCAGTAGTAAAACGCTGGTTAAATTAAGGGGTATGTGGTATGAGTTTGGTGCCAATAGTAATCGAACAAACAGGACGCGGCGAGCGCGCTTATGATATTTTTTCACGGCTATTAAAAGAGCGAATTATATTCATTGGATCCACTATTGATGATAATGTAGCAAGCCTGGCTATCGCGCAATTGTTGTTTTTGGAGGCAGAGGATCCGGAAAAAGATGTATATATGTACATTAACAGCCCAGGCGGTTATGTAACCGCTGGGCTCGGCATCTACGATACAATGCAATACATTAAGCCAGATGTAGCGACGATCTGTCTGGGCCAGGCGGCGAGCATGGCAGCCGTGTTATTGGCTGCTGGAGCGAAAAACAAGCGAGCGGCTTTACCCCACGCACGGATCATGATCCATCAACCGTGGGGGGGCGCGCAAGGAATGGCCACTGACATTGAAATCCAAGCAAGGGAAATTTTAACCATCCGGGAGGAGATCAACAAAATTCTGTCCTATCACACCGGACAGAGCATCGAAAAATTAGCGAAGGATACCGATCGCAACTTCTTTATGTCTGCTGAAGAGGCAAAGGCATACGGGATTGTGGATGAGATCATGGTTCGCAAGGACCTTCGTAAGAAAAAATAGGATCTACTGCAACAGCGAACGGGCAAATTGAGGTTCACATGGACAACTATAGCAGACGTCGAGAAAGATTATTCATTTGTTCATTTTGTGGAAAAAATTCCAATCAGGTTGATTGCATTGTCACGGGACCAGATGTTTATATTTGTAACGAGTGCGTGAAGAATGCCAGCGAGATCATCCGTGAGGACATGAACCGGCGAGCGTTGATCGCCAAAAGTCGCATTCGTACTCCAGCCGAAATCAAACGCGAATTAGATGATTATGTGATTGGTCAGGAAACCGCAAAAAAGATTGTGTCAGTAGCAGTTTACAATCATTATAAGCGGGTCGAAACTGCGGACCTGGTGAGCGACGAGGTGGAACTGGAGAAAAGCAATATTTTGCTGATCGGTCCGACTGGCACAGGCAAGACGCTCATGGCGCAAACGCTGGCGCGGTTTCTTCAAGTCCCCTTTACCATTGCTGATGCTACTACACTGACTGAAGCGGGGTATGTGGGTGAGGATGTGGAGAACATTCTGGTGCGCTTGCTGCAAGCGGCAGACTATGACGTGGAGCGCGCGGAGCGAGGGATCGTTTATATCGATGAGATCGATAAGATCGCTCGCAAGGGTGGTAATCCTTCGATCACCCGAGATGTGTCTGGAGAAGGGGTTCAGCAAGCGTTGTTGAAGATACTCGAAGGCACCATCGCCTCTGTGCCGCCCAAAGGCGGGCGCAAGCATCCTGAGCAGAACCTGATCAATATCAACACGAAAAACATCTTATTCATCTGTGGCGGTGCATTTGATGGGCTAGAGAAAATTATTGCCGCGCGGATCGGCAAAAAGAGCATGGGGTTTGGCGCAGAAATCCATAAACAGCAAGAGCGCAAGATCAATGAGATCCTCCAGATGGTTGAGCCAGAGGACCTGCTGCAATTCGGGTTAATCCCAGAGCTGATCGGTCGTTTGCCCATCGAGTGTATTTTTGAAGAGCTTTCAGAAGAGGCACTTTATTCGATCTTGATCGAGCCGAAGAATGCGTTGACGAAGCAATATAAGAAACTGTTCGAATTGGATGGGGTTGAACTGGAATTTGAAGAAGCCGCCCTTCGTGCCATTGTCAAAGAAGCGATGAAACGCAGGACTGGCGCTCGGGCGCTTCGAGCGATTATGGAAGATATCATGCTCGATATCATGTTTAACTTGCCAGAGCTCAAAAATGTCAAAAAGGTGATCATTACCGAACAATCGGTTAAAAATAAAAACGATGTTTTGTTCATTTATCATGAGATAAAAAAGACGGCTTAGCCAGTGCTGGGCGCATTTTATTTTATTAAATCTTCCTGAATCGACACTTGCCTAAATTTAGGAAGATTTTTTTTGCATTGGCTGAACCGATCCATTTTGCATTGACCGATTTTGCTCATTGGTTTGACAGATATTGCCATGGGATTGAGGGAAGGGATTCGAAAATGAGGCGGCAAAGGCGCGAACTGTTTTCACGGGTAAAATCATCAGCTTCAAGGTGAATGGTGGGGTATTATGAAGCCGCGATCGGTGAAATTTATTGCCAGCGTCGGCCGTCTCCAAGACATTCGATTCTTTCGACTACCAGAAATTGCTGTGGCAGGTCGCTCCAACGTTGGAAAATCCAGCCTGATCAATCGCTTGGTGGGGCATCGAAAGTTGGCGGAAATTAGTTCGACTCCAGGCAAGACTCGCACGCTCAATTTTTATTGCATTGACGATGAATTCTATCTGGTCGATCTACCTGGATATGGCTATGCCAAAGTGTCCCAGCAGGAGCGGAAGACTTGGCGACAGCTCATCGAATCTTATGTGACGCAGAGCCGATTTTTGATTGGAATGATTCTGATCGTGGATAGTCGGCATGGAATTACTGATTTGGATCGGGAGATGATCAATTGGCTAGCGCAATTAGGGGTACCGACGTTATTGATCGCCACAAAGATCGATAAGCTTTCTCGAAACCAAGCTGTGCTGAACCTGCGAGCGATCGAAGCAGAGGCGATCCAAATGGGCATTGCGGCGGTGATTGGTTTTTCAGCGAAAACGGGACAGGGCAAAGATCAAATCTGGCAGGCCATGCTGGAATTGCTAAGAGCGCCAGCCTAAACTGGCCATGGGTTGGTTGAACGGGAGAGTTTTGCTATGGGGCAAGTCACCAGTCAAAGGCTATTATTGACCGCGGGGCCAGCACCAATTTCACCAGAGGTGCAGGAGATCTTGGGGCGGCCAATGGTTTATCATCGCGCCAAGGAATTTGTGGAACTGTTTCAGCGGCTCAACCAGGCATTAAAATATCTCTTCCAAACGCGGTATGATGTGGTGACGCTCACTGCCAGTGGGACTGGCGCGATGGAAGCCGTGATCAGCAATTTATTTAGCCCAGGAGACGCGGTAATTGTCGTCGAGAATGGCAAATTCAGCGAACGATGGACGCAAATTGCTACAACGTTTGGTCTAATGGTCACGTCGCTGAAACTTCCATGGGGCAAAAGCGTCGAGCTCGATGAATTACAAGCGCTGGTTTCATCTGTCCCCCAGGCCAAGGCGATTTTTCTGACCCATTGCGAGACTTCAACTGGGGCAAAGGCTGAGCTGGCAGCGATCGTTCCCGCATTACGGCAGCAGACCGAGGCATTGATCATCGTGGATGCCATTTCATCTGCTGGGGTAATGCCGCTGAAAATGGACCTCTGGGGCATAGACGTGACCATAACAGCTTCCCAAAAAGGCCTGGGTTTGCCACCTGGGTTATCGTTTGTCGCGTTGAATCAGCGAGCCTGGCGATTTAGCGAGTTATCGGACTTGCCTCGTTATTACTTCGATTTCAGTCGGGCGCGCCAAGCCCTTCGGTTGGGAAAAGGCAGCAGCTTCACCCCAGCCATTCCCTTCATTATTGCTGCTGAATCCGTTTTGACACAAATTCAAGCACAAGGGCTGGAAGCGCGCTGGCAAAAAAGTGGTATGCTGGCTCAAAATTTCCGTGACCGAATGATCGCTACCGGCTGTACCATTTTTCCTGAATGTCCCGCGGATGGCCTGACTGTGATCAAACCACCAAACGGCATCTTCGCTAATGAAATAATAACAAAATTGAAGGATCGATACCAAATTGTGGTTTCTGCTGGACAGGGAAAATTAGCCGACAAGGTCATTCGGATTGGACATTTTGTAAATGTCACTGAAGCGCATTTGGACAAGTTTCTCAACGCGTTGCAAGATATTTTAAACAATAAGAACTAGCGATTTCTGAATCGATCGGAAATGAGCATCATCAGCTCTGCTAAAAAAATTCGATGAACTGAGAGAACCAAAAATGAGGTGAGGAGAATCAAAGCTATGGGTAAAGGTGATCGAAGGACACGTCGTGGAAAAATTTGGCGGGGAACCACCGGAAAATGTAGGCCTAAAAAACGAAAAGCAAAAGTACAAAAAGAGAGTTAAGTCGAACCAGTTCATGAGTGCTTAACAGCATGCTGTAGATTCAGTGACCTCATTCGGATGGGTGAGATATCCCAGTTTTTGGCCTTTTCGGTGGAATGATTTCGGCATTGTCGCAAGGCGATAATTATTGCGAAACCAATCAGCGAAAAGATTTCTGAAACAGTGTCGATTTGAGTCCAAAAATTGGCTAAAGAGATGATCGCAGCAAAACCCGAAGCCATGAGGTGAGATGTATTCCTCATCAAGCACGCATATGGCGAAGCCACGAAAATAAAAAGGAGAATAAAAATCGCTGCAATTTATTGAGCTGAAACATTATTTCAATTCGCCTCTGAATGAGTCAAATTATGTGACATAACCTGTGGGTTTAACCCGGGAGGCAGTGAAAAGATGCCATCCCATTTCTGAATACGAATGCGCAAGATCATGATTGGCTTTTAGATCATCTAAAAATTCAGAGATCGAGATTATTGCAAATTATGCGACCCGATAGATTTTTTTAATTGAGCTTGATCGGCAGCTAAGCGTTCCATTAGAGTCATCGATGCTCAGCGACTTGACCCATGAGAATTAAATATTAGGTGGCAATTTTATGGCACGGATTCTAATCGTTGAAGACGATTTAAACACGCTATCGGGGCTGGGAGAACTGCTTCGAGATGAAGGGTATGAAGTGGTGGGAGTAGAATCAGGGAAGAAGGCGCTGCGGCTTTTGGAGCGGGAGCAATTTGATTTGATGCTGACGGACCTCAGAATGCCCGATATTGATGGCCTCAAGTTATACGAAAGATCCATCGCCTACAATTCCAACATGAAAACCATAGTCATGACCGCTTATAGTTCTGTGAAGCAGGCGGTGGAAGCCATGAAAAAGGGGGTCTATGAGTATCTTACTAAGCCGCTCAACATGGATGAGCTGCTGTTGACGATCAAGAAGGCGATTCAGGAGCAAGAGATTTTAGCAGAGAACATTCAGTTGCGCGATCAACTCAAGAGCTCCTATCGGGTGGAAAACATTATTGGTACCAGTAAAGCGATCCGTGAGATCTATCACATGATCGCCAAAGTGTCGAAAACACAATCGACGGTGCTCATCCGCGGCGAGAGCGGCGTAGGTAAAGAGCTGGTAGCGCGGGCAATTCATTACAATAGTCCGCGTGCGGAAAAAAAATTGATCGAGATCAGTTGTGCTTCTTTACCCGAAACGCTATTGGAGAGCGAGCTATTTGGTTATGAGAAGGGAGCATTTACTGGAGCGGTAGCGCGGAAAAAAGGCCGATTGGAACTGGCCGATGGTGGGACGATCTTTCTCGATGAGATCGGCGATATTTCAGAGAGCGTGCAGACCAAATTACTGCGAGTTTTGCAGGAAAAAGAACTGACCCATCTGGGTGGAACCAGCACAATAAAGGTAGATGTCCGCGTGATCGCCGCGACCAATCGCAATTTAGAGCAAGCCATTCGAGAAGGAAAGTTCCGCGAGGATCTTTATTATCGCCTCAACGTCATCCCGATCTTTATCCCTCCGCTTCGGGAGCGCAAGGAAGATATCCCGCTTTTGATCGAGCATTTCGTTAAGAAATTTTGCCGGGAAAATAATAAGCCGTTGATGAAAGTATCAAGCAAAGCCTTAGAGCTCTGCATGGAGTATGACTGGCCCGGTAATGTTCGCGAGTTGGAAAACGCGATGGAAAATGCCGTGGTGCTGGGCGAGGGAGATGTCATTTTGCCCGAACATTTACCTTTTAATATCTACAACCATTATAGTCAAGCCCAGCGGGCTGATTTTTTGAGCCCGAGCAAATTTGAAAGCTATCGCAAAAAGATGGAATATGCTGAGCGGATGGTGATCAAAGATGCCATAGAAAAAGCACATGGTAATAAATCCCTCGCCGCTAAAAATCTCAAAATCAGCTTGCGGACCATGCGATACAAAATTAAAAAGTACAACCTTTAGCCTTCCATCCAATTGATAGCGCCAGTCGTCGCCATTGCTCAGTTAGGTGAGCCACGCACTGTCATGTCATCCCGTGGCGCAAAACTCATCAAGCGTTTGTTGCTGACCAAATTCTTCTCTTAAAAAGATCACCTTTAAAAATGCACACTTGAGCAAATTAGCTGTCGCTCGCCTGGATGCCATCTGTGTTGGAAGATCATTTAATTTGACAACCAATCATGCAAGGCGGAGCAAGCGCGCGTGATCTCTCAAATCAAGTCACATTTGAATCTGATGAATTATTTATTGGATCGGATCAAGATATAGATCGCGCCAAGTCCAAACAAGATATTTCCGAGCCAAGCTGCCAACAGCGGCGGGAGTGCGCCATTGTGTCCCAAACTTTGGCCCACCTTGATGATCCCAAAATAGAGGAAGCAAATGAACAGGCTGATGCCGAAGCTCAAGGCGGTGCCGCTGCGCGTTTTTCGCGACGCTAGGGGCGCCCCAAATAATACAATAATGAAATTGGCAAACGGGAACGAAAGCTTGAGATAAAGATCCACCAGCCATCGATCCGGTTTGCCACCAGTGCGTCGGATTTCTTTAATAAATTCCCTCAGCTCCCAATAGCTCATCTCCTCTGCTTTTTTTTGAACGCGGGCGATATCTTGGGGGCGAAAACGAAGATCCGTCATCACCATTTCTTGAAATGGCTCTGCCGTCTCGTGTTGATTTTCGAAACGTCGCATAAAACCATTGATCAACAGCCAGCGATCCTTCTGCCAGATCATGCGGGATGCATCGATCCGTTCGACCAATGCGTTATTCCAATAGCGCTGGACACTGACTTTGAATGCGGTACTGTCGGAAAGCTCAATGAATCCGATCAATAGCCAGCGATGGTTATCGATCTGGAGCGTGATATCTCGGGTAGGAATCTCGGCTCTGGTTTTTTTTATTTTGTCGACATGGGTCTGATAAACCTCTTTTTTCAATTGATTGGTATAGGGAACAAATCGTTCGCCCGCATAGGCTGCGAACAAGCTGATGGCAATTCCCAACACAAATAGGGGAGATAAAATCTTGTACAATGACAATCCCGACGCTTGCATGGCAATCAGCTCGTTGTAGCGGGCTAATTGGCCAACGCTAAACAGGCTCGCCAGCAGGGTGGCTACTGGTAGAGTCAGAATAATGATGTAAGGCAAATAGTACAAATAGTATTTCGCTACGATGAGGATCGGAACGTGTTGATCGATGAATTTGTCCATGAACCCCACCGCATCGATGATGATGTAAATTGCACAAAACGATATCAGCGCAAAGCCCAACGTGCCCAGAAAATTTCGGCTCAAATAATGATCTAGGATTTTCACTGCAGTTTCCTCCTGAGCCGTTTCGGTATTAGCTTGACGAAGATGTCAAAATTGATGAACGAGGCTTCTTTGGCAGTGCGGATCAGAAGATAAATTCCGAATGCTCCTACGATAAAATTCGCCAGCCACATGGCTAAGAACGGGGACAGCAGATCGCGATCGGCCAATTCTTCGCCCCCAATGAGAAAAACCCAATAGATAATGAAAAACACCAGGCTGATCCCTCCTCCAACCGCCATATTGCCACGACGGGCCATAATGCCTAATGGGGCACCAATGAGAACGAATACGATGCAGGCGAAGGGAATTGAATACTTTTTATAGATCTCGACCAATAGCTTATTGTTGGCCAACTCGTAACTGCGATTGATCTCTCGTTCGCTTTTAATCCGCTGCAGCAAATTTTGGTGGACGCGGATTTGACGGCTCAAATTCAATTGTACCCGATCCGAATATTTGATATCTTCAATGAGGAGTGGATGCGTCTTTGGATCAGAACTCGATCTGGAACTGAGGGCTGCGACCTTTGGCGGACTGCTGATTGAACTCCCCCGATTTAAAATCCGCGTCTGCTGGTCTTTGACAGCAAATCGCAGCTCGGGTCGCATCTCTTCGGTCGGAACAGCCTCGAGCTCAGAAGGCATCGAATAGCCAGAGAAATAGTGATTGATCTGGGACTGAATGGTGCTCATCAAATTTTGGCGTCGTTTCTCGATCAACGCCAGATTATTGGCTACCTCCTGGCGCATCATCTGGGCACTCTGCTCACGGTCGCCCCGATAACTGGATTCGGAGCGTTGCAGTACCATATTGGGGATTGCAATGGTCAACACATGTTTTTCAAATTGAATGCGAGTGTAATTTTCGAGCTTGTCAATATTGACTTCATGGATCTCTCCATTGAACAATGTGATCTGAAGCAGGCCGCTCTTCTGGTTCACGAAAATCTCCCCTCGCTCCGCCACAATGCTCCGGTTCACCTGAGGATCATTCTTGTCGTAAATGATCACGCCGCGCACATGGGACAAGTTTTTCTCCTCAACCAAATGCTCGACACGAATCGCCAAATTGGGGATGTCCTGATATAAATAGCCAGGCTCCAGGCTCACAGTGGGCTTTTTAATGGCGATATCGCGTGCCAACAATCGCAATCGGTGATTGGCATCGGGAAGGACTTCATTATTGAACCAGATCAGGAATACGCTCAGAAGCGCGGCTGCGATGAGCACAGGAAGAATGATGCGATACACGCTGATTCCGCTGGCTTTTATTGCTGTGATTTCATTATCAGCTGAGAATTGGCCAAAACTCATCAAGCTGGCCATTAATACGGCCATTGGCACGGCCAGGGCCACGATCCATGCCAAATTTAATGCGAAAAACTCAGCAATCACCCAGATCTCCAAGCCCTTGCTTAAGATTCGGCCCAATTCTTTGAAAACCAGATTCAGAATGAACAGCAGAGTGATGATGAAAAATCCAAACAAAAATGGGCCTACATGTTGGCGCAGAATATGCTTCGATAAAATGTACATAACAATGGGAACTCGATTTCTCCGGCAGAAGTTATATTAGAAAAAATTAAAGCTGACTTTGCGAGGAATGGTCCTCTCACGTTCCGCTAATTAACTCTAACTTGATCGTTTAACTGCTCACAAAACCACGGAGGTCGATAGTTAAACTTGCTTCTGGGTTAATTGGTTTCTTACGCCTGATGGATCGGCCAACGATGATGGTGTTATTTGGTAATCTGGTCGGTTCATTAGAACCAGTCTATCTGGCGAAAGGAAACCTCATATTTTCTCTTGCGGCAAATTTTTTTGGTTCAATTTGAATTGTAGCTGGGTTGTCATGGGCCAGAATGGTCGCTGGTGCCATTGATACAGTCTTGCATATTTATTAGCAATAAGGCATTGTATGCCCGGCGTACATCACCCATAAATATTCAATTCCGTTCCCTGTTGGTCGAAGGTGAAAATAGGAGAGCGAATGGCTCTCTCTCTATGATTTCTATCTGCGGCCAAGCAGTTCTTTCGTGATGCTTTTTAAGCAATTTTAGGAATTCAAATCGAATATTCATTCAATCCTGGATTCAGGGACGAAATTTATCCTGAACCTTTAGCATCATGGCAAGTTTAACTATTGAGTCCATTCGAGAGCTGTCAAATAACACGACGAAATTCATGGTATTTGGTATTAAAATCGGATCGAAATCTCCAGCGCAGCAGATTGTCTTGATTTCGATTTTTTTTTCATTCATCTTGATGGCAACCGCTCCCGGTTTTAGCTCTGACCGAGATCGCTATTGTGGATTGAAATTAAATTCCAATCAACAATATGGAATTTCGCTGTTCAATCGCCAGCCAGATCCGTGGCTATCGCTAAATGGCCCCAGTCGTCCCCTGCTCAAGTTAACTCCCAGCAGCTTGAAACGAAACGTCGAAATCGACAGCACTGGTCAGTATGTCACGATCCAGGAGACCATGTTTGGCCAGCAAGTTCATTTGCCAGCCAGATATACTTTGAAGGAATACACCGACTATTTTCGAGAGCAAAATCAGATTCTTCTGTGGCAGAATTATAAAATTCGCCAGCTCACTGGTGATAAATCGGATCAGCAGAATAAAGGTGGAATTGAAATCGCGATTCCGGTGCGGATCCGCAGCCGTGCCTTCCAGACCATCTTCGGGGGCGATCGCGTCTCATTATCTGTCACAGGGCAGATCAATATTCAGGGTGGGTTGCGTCATGAAAGTCGCAGCCAGGTTCGTGACGCATTGAGCCGCGGCTCCAATTACAATTTTAAAATGGAGCAAACCCAAAATTTCAAAGTTCAGGGCAATGTGGGCGACAAGGTAACTGTCAGCGTGGATCAGGACAGCGAGCGGCCATTTGATTTCGAGAATACGGTAAAATTGAATTACACTGGCTATGATGACGAGATCCTCCAGTCGGTTCAAGCTGGGAACATTTCATTATCGCTACCAGCTACGCGATTTGTATCGTTTAGCGCTCAAAATAGTGGCCTGTTTGGCATCAAATCGGAATCCCAAATTGGCAATTTCCATTTAACTACCATTGCCAGTCAAGAAAAAGGAGAGAATAAGACGCTGACGATTACCGGCGGTGCAGAAGAGGGCCGTTTTGTAATCAAGGATTATAATTTCATGAATGGCGTCTATTTCTTTGTGGATAGCCTGTACCGCTCCCAATATGAAAAAATTGACCCCACCACTGGTGCCCGAACTTATAATGGAAATCGCATTATTACCAGTTTTGAACTCTATAAATCTGGCCCTGGATATGAACAACGGGAAGGGCGAATTCGAGGCTGGGCATTTGCCGACTCAGCGACCTTGGCGCGGCGCGATACCACCATCATCAACTCGGAAAACGCTCGTGGCTTCTGGATCCGCCTCGAGCAACAGAAGGATTATTTTTTGTGGACCGATCTGGGTAAGATAAAATTATTTGTACCAGTGTCTGATAATGAAATGTTGGCGGTAGCGTATCGGACCAAAGGTGGTGTGACTTATGGAGATGTGGAGTTCGATCCGCAGACACAAACGACCATTTTCTTGAGGATGCTTAAACCTCAAACGCCTCGCCCCAGCGACCGCACCTGGAAACTGATGCAGCGTAACGTCTATTACTTAGGTGCCCGGAACATTGACCCCAACGGGTTCGAGCTCAAGATTTTTTTCGACACCCCATCAGGAAATGACGAGGAATCCTACGGCTCGAACTCCTATCTTAAGATCTTCGGTCTGGATCGGTTCGACATCAATGGCAATCCCAATCCCGATAATGCGGTGGACGATAACCCTAATTATATTCGGTTGGGAGAGGGGGAATTGGAATTCCCGCGTTTGGAGCCGTTCGCCCAATCATATGCCTTTGATGGGGATGCAGAGAAAAATATCGAGCTCCCAAAAGAGAAGTTCGTCACCAAAATGTACAATTCCACCATCCAGAGCGAGATCATCAACGATAGCAAGTTCTATATTCAGGTGAAATCGAAGAACCGTAGCGCCAATTACGATCTGGGGTTTAATGTGATCGAAGGCTCAGAGGAAGTGATCCTCAATGGCCAGCGGCTTAGGAAGGATACTGATTATATCATCGACTACTACTCTGGTAAGCTCACCATCTTGCGCGAGGAGGCAACCAATCCAGCAGCGAACGTCCAAGTCAATTATCAACGCAATGAGATGTTCCAATTGGAAAAGAAAACGCTGCTCGGGATGCGCGGAGAATATAAGCTCTGGGAGAACTCGTTCATCGGCGGCACGTTTTTGTATATGAATCAGAGCACGCTGGATCAGAAGGTACGGGTGGATAAAGGTCCGATGCGGAATTTGATCTGGGATATCAATAGTTCAATCAAGTTCGAACCCAATTTCCTGACTCGGGCGATCGATGCGTTTCCCATCATATCAACCAAAGCCCCATCGCGCTTCAATTTTGAGGGCGAGATCGCCCAAATCCTTCCCAATCCCAATACGCTAAATAATGAATCGACCAAAGACCCTGACGGCGTCGCTTATATCGATGATTTTGAAGCTGCCAAAAAGATTACCCCACTGGGCGTTATCCGCAATGCCTGGCGAGAGTGTTCATCGCCATTGGAGGTGGGACGGATTCCGGACCCGACCAATGATTGGCGGACCACTTTCAATGTCTATAAAAAGCGGGGAAGATTGAAATGGTGGAACCCGTATGAGCAGCGCGCGATCAATGAAATCTGGCCCAATCGCGATACCCATAATCCCAATACTCCCCAGCGAGTACATGTGCTGGTGATGAATTTTGAGCCAGTGAAAAAAGAGCAGCTCCCCAACGACCCAGATTATCGGCCCGAACAATCATGGGGCGGCATCATGCGCTGGCTATCGGCTGGATATGCGGATCAATCAGATACGAAGTTCATCGAGATCTGGGTGAAGCGCAATAACAGCAAAGCGCGGCTGCACATTGACCTGGGACAAATTTCCGAGGACGTGATCCCGAATGGAATGTTAGATACGGAAGATATCCCGATCAATGGGATCAAGAACAATTTGCTCGACACCGGAGAGGACACAGGCATCGATGGAATGAAGGGCCGCGACCCCGAGGATTGGTGGGACATTAATAGGAACGGGGTGCGGGATGAAGGTGAGCCAATCAGCTATGACGATTGGGAGTACGCCACTGGCAGTAGCAACTACGAATACATCAATGGAACAGAGGGAAATGAGCGCGATCCGGGCGGCCGATACCCTGATAGTGAAGACCTCAATAATAACGGCTCGCTGGATATGCGCAACGACTATTTTGAATACAGCATTTCGCTGGCCGAAGATCATCCCGACACTGCTTACATCAAAGGTGGTCAGGATAATCCCTATGGCTGGCGCATGTATCGCATTCCGTTGATCGATTACAAGAAGAAAGTTGGCAACCCAGATAAATCTCGAATCGAATTCGCTCGTATCTGGATCGATAGCACTGCCACAGAAACCCAAATCGAAATAGCGGAAATTAATCTGGTCGGCAATGATTGGCGCGAGATGGGAGTGGCATTAGATGACCTTAGCCCATACGATGCATCCAACGATACAACGGTGGTAGCGGCGGTGACCAACACACACGATAACGATGACTATATTCCGCCGCCAGGCGTCCGCGGGGTGATTGATCGAGTCTATCGCATCGAATCGAAAGAACAATCGCTCGTCATGCAGATCAATGGCTTGAAACCTGGCGCCAGTGGCATCCTTCGCAAAACGTTCTTCCAATCTGAAAATTACATCACCTACAAAAAGATGAAGATGTTCATCCATGGGGGAGATGCACTGGGGACTAATTTTTCCAAAGACAAAACGAGCATTGAATTGTTTGTCCGATTTGGTTCGGATGACAACAATTATTTCGAATATCGCACGCTGGTGTTCGAGGGCTGGGAGGGGAATGACATGGAAATCGATCTGGCGGCAATCGCTGCATTAAAACAAGATTCTACCCTCTACAATCCCATTACTGGGATTATCGACTCAAGTTTTGCTGATGGGACTAGGCACTATCGAATCAAGGGTCGACCGGCGTTGACCAATATTCGGCAACTGGTTCTAGGGGTCAAAAATATCTCCAATGTCGATTCACCATATAGCACCAATAATAATCTTCCGTTCTGGGGCGAGATTTGGGTCAATGAGTGGCGACTCTCTGGCGTTCGAAAGGATAAAGGGTTTGCTTATCGATCCCGCGTCGAGCTGCAGGTGGCTGATGTATTTGGGATCAACGGCGAAATCAATAAAAAGGACGCAGATTTTCACAATATCAACGAGCGCTTTGGC
Organism: candidate division KSB1 bacterium; assembly: GCA_034506395.1. NCBI lineage: Bacteria > Pseudomonadati > Candidatus Zhuqueibacterota bacterium. Next base: position 147,668 of record JAPDPQ010000007.1, read on the forward strand.
CGAGGGGATAATGAGACCAGTGGGAATCTCAGCGGCAATGTGTCACTTCATAAGTTTCTCCCACAATCCTGGGGGTTTTCATTGCCGATGAACTTTAATTATTCGCGAAGAGTGGCCACCCCTAAATATTTACCAGGCAGCGATATTCTCTATCAAAATGCAACTCTTGAAAAGCAAATGATCAGCCGAAGCGCCAGCGAAAGCTTCGGCTGGGGGGTATCGCTGAAAAAGAACACTCGCTCCAATAATTTCTTTATCAAAAACACACTCGATCAACTTTCGGTGAGTTACAATACCGCCCAGTCGTACGATACCACGTCTACGCATTTCTACTCAACGCGCCAGAGCCATGCGGCCAACATCAGCTATGGCATCCCATTTCCGAGAGATAAATCGATCCGACCGTTCAAATGGTTGGGAAATGCCCCAATCATCAAGAAGTTAGCTGAAATGGAGTTTTATTATCTCCCAACGACGTTCAACGTTAGGACCTCAGGCAATATCTCAAGCTCTCGAGCGTTGACGCGCGATAGTGTGTCGACCAATAATCGTCAAGCGATCGTCTCGCGCGACATTCAATTAGGTGTTCAGCCGTTTAGAAGCCTCACTGTGGATTTTTCCCGTTCGTATACAAATGACTTGAGAAATTCGACCGATCCCTGGGGATCTTTGCGCAAATTTGAGATTGGCGAGCTCACCGATATCGACCAATCGTTCAGCACCCGTTATAATCCTCAGTTCTTCCGCTGGTTGAAAACAAGTTTCACCCAATCAGCCGGCTTCAAGTTCAGCAACAATTTGCAACTCAAGGATCGGGGGCGCAGCGCATCCAATAACATCTCGATAACCGGAAACTTAACATTCGATGCGGATCAACTGGTCAAATCGATCTTTCGTCCGACTCCAAAGGTGCCCGCTAAGCCACCCAGGACACCATCAAAGGCACAGTTAGATGAAGAAACATTGCAAAAGAAATCGGACAAAAAAGACAAACCAGATGAGAAAAAACAATCCGGGTTGAGCCCTTGGAAGATGGTTGGCAGTGGATTGCAATTTTTCACCAGCCGAATTCAACCCATCAATATCAATGTGACTGAGCGAAAAAACTCCAGTCAATCTGGTTTGGATCCCAGTGGTGGCTTGCCGCCGCTGCGCTATATGTTTGGCCTGACCGACTCCACAGGGATTCCCAGCGTTGCCAGTGCTGGGACCAATAATATGTCGTTCCGCGAATCGAAAAGCATCGGCCTATCTAGTGGTTTCAATATCATCAAGCAAATGGACCTCAGTTTGAAATTTAGTCATGATGAAAATACGAATCAGACAACGCTAAAGACTGGGGACCTTTCGGATTCATGGTTTTTTATGGAGACCAAAGGCACTGGTGATCAGACCAAGCAGGGATTTTACATACCAGAATGGTCGCTGCGCTGGACCGGTCTAGAACGCTTCAATTTCCTGAAGAAGTTCGTCCAGCGCATGAGTTTTGATCATAATTTTTCTGGCCGGCGACAGCTTTCTTGGCAGGATAACAAGGAAAAGAAAACTCGCATCAATTATACCAAGCAATTTCGGCCGCTGGCTGGCTTTAATCTAACGCTCAAAAAGAATATCAATGTCAATATCCGTTACAACCTGTCCGAGGATGTGAATCTCACCTTGTCGGGCGGCTCGGGCGGACAAAAAAATGAAAGTTCCGACCTGTCGATTACTGGTTCCTACGCTCATAGTGGCGGCTTGCGCCTGCCATTTCCTTTTTTGAAGAATAAAGAACTGAAGAACAACATGGATATGCAGGTCACTCTAAGCTGGAACAAGAATGTTGGCTATCAGAAATTAGGCAATCAGGGTTGGACATCAACCAGAGAGACCTCATCGCTCAATTTCGAGCCGCGGCTCACGTATTCGTTCAGCCAAAATGTACGCGGGGGCATGAATCTCAAGATCGGCAAGAACAGCAATAAGATGGTGGGCGATACAACGATTAAAGAATTTGGCATTCACGTCAGCATTCTCATCAGCGGTCGATAGGAATTAGCTTGCCATGGCGATACAAATGAAATTGATACGCTCTGCTCAACTACCTCTATTGCTTCTATTGTTGATTGTCCCCGGCTGTCGCAGTCAGGTGGTTCCCAAATTCGACAGCCGCAATGCATTTCAATATCTGGTAAAGCAATGTGAATTTGGCCCTCGAGTGCCAGGAACGCCCTCCCATTTGAGTTGTCGCGATTATCTCATGAGCACGCTTCAGAGCTACGCCGACCGAGTGATGCAACAGCCGTTTCAGGCGATGATGGGACCCGATCAAAAGCGAGTCTCGTGTTACAATATCATCGCGAATTTTCAGATGAACAATCCGCGTCGTGTCCTTTTATGCGCGCATTGGGATACACGGCCCTGGGCGGATCTCGATCCAGACCCGGCCAATCGCAAAAAACCTGTTCCTGGGGCCAATGACGGGGCCTCTGGCGTTGCAATCCTGCTGGAAATCGCCCGAATTTTGAAGCTATCGCCTCCCAAATATGGCGTTGATATTGTGTTGTTCGATGCTGAAGATTTTGGCAGTTATGGGCGAAATGACACCTGGGCATTGGGCTCAAAACAGTTTGCCAGCCAAGTGGTCCGCAATTTCCGGCCTGAATTTGGGATCCTTTTGGATATGGTGGGCGATGCGGATCAACAAATTTATATTGAACAAAACTCGCATCGTTTCGCGCGACCTGTGGTGGAACGCGTCTGGCGCAAAGCAGATCAACTAGGCATCTCCGAATTTATCCCTGAGATCAAATTTGATGTCTATGACGATCATCTCAATTTGTTGGAAATCGGGATTCCCACTATCGATATCATCGATTTCGATTATAAATATTGGCACACCATCGAAGACACGCCCGATAAATGTAGCCCCAAAAGCCTCGAAAACGTCGGCCGGGTGGTCTTGGGCGTGATTTATGAGTGATGGAGGTTATGCCCATTACAAATTCGTGGCATTTTTGACACGGTGTTTTTTAGCAACGACTTTTCAGCGATCTCGCGATCGCTCGTTCTGCCCTAGCAAGCATACCTAAAAATTCTTCACCAAATGAATGACTGTGATGTTATTTCAGCAGCAGAGGCAGTGAGGTTCACAGTTGTAACTATCGCTGCCGAAGTTGCCATGAATTTGGCGAGCAACCATCGATTTTGACGTGTGGTTTCAAAAGAAAGCCTCGCTTCGAAAAATAGATTTTGAGTTCTATCAAATAAGATGATGAGCAAATATAAATTACTCTTGCACCAGCAGGGGCTTGTTGTTCGATCAATCAAGTAGTTGAAAATTGCTCGTATTCGCCGGCATGAGATGGAATATTATTTGAGCGTTGCAGGAATCTGAAACTAGGCTATAAATGGAGCAATCAATTTGTCCAGGAGGTACGATGAGTTTGCTTCAAATCGTGTTGAAAGGCGGTGTACTGATCATCCCGATTTTGCTATGCTCTTTGATCGCTGTAACGATTATTGTCGAGCGCTGGCTATTCTTGCGCAAAGCGAAGATAAACGCGCGAAGTTTCATTTTGCAGGTGAAAGCGCTGATTCTCAAAAATCGGATTGGTGAGGCGATTCTGTTATGCAAGCGGACTACCGCCCCGGTTGCCAAAATCACCAAAGCTGCAGTGGAGCGTTACAATCGCCCGCGCATCGAGATCAAAGAGGCGATCGAAAGCACCGGGAAAGTTGAAATCCACAATTTAGAGAGAGGGCTGGGGGTTCTGAGCACTATTGCCGCCATTGCCCCGCTACTTGGATTTTTGGGTACGGTGACTGGCATGATCCGTGCATTCATCCAGGTGCAAAACCTCGGCGGCAATGTGGATGCCAGCGTTCTGGCTGGTGGGATCTGGGAGGCGCTGGTCACCACCGCCGCCGGGCTCGTGGTGGGCATCCCCACACTGATCGGCTATAATTGGCTTCAGGGACAGGTGGAGGATGTGGTGTTCGAAATGGAGGATAGCTCCACTGCCCTGTTAGACATGCTCATCGAAAAAGGGGAGTCGCGCGATGGATTTTCAGATGAAACGAACTAAGATCACCACCTTTTCTCCAATTTCATTGACCGACATCGTGCTGTTGCTTTTGATCTTCTTTTTGTTGTCGTCTTCGTTTTTCGTTCAGCCCGGCATTAAGGTTTCTCTCCCCAAGGCCATTACTGGCCAGGTGGAAACCAAAGATCGGATTTACCTGACGATCACGAAAAAGCAGACAATTTATCTGAACAGCCAACTGGTGCTCAGAAGCGAGCTGGCGGAAAAATTGAGCGGGCTCCTAAAAGTTTCCCCTGAGAAATTGGTGGTGATCCAGGCCGATAAGGATTTAACTTTGGAACAGGCCATCGAAATTATCGATCTGGCCAAAATGGCTGGTGCCCAAAAATTCCTAATTGCGACGCAACCAGGAGCGAACCCATGACGATAATTTTGAAAGATAGAAGGGCTCGGCTGGCCGCTGGAATATCGATCCTGCTGCATTTGATCCTCTTGCTGATTTTTTTCATAATCCAATTGGATTTACTACCTCGGCCGGCAGAGTTCACCGAGATCGTGTTCATCAGCGGCCCAACTTGGCAAGCGTCAGTGTTGGCCGCTGAACAACCCGCTCCTACCGCAAGAATCGATCAGGAGCACCAGGCCGAAGCTTCAGATGTGGTGAATTTGCCGCCGCGCCCTATACCGGAGGATGAACAACCGCTAAAAATGCCAGAGCTGCCCAAACAGATCCCCCAGGAACAACCCAAAACGATCCTAGAGCCGAGCGCAGCGAAGGATCGTGACATCTCACCACAGTTGCAGCAAGCTCCGGTTGGTGCTGAGCAGCATCCTATTGTATCAAAAAGCGAGGGGCTGACGCCAACTGATAAGCCGCTCCCCACGACGGCCATCAGTTCTGACACCTCAGGTCAAGCACCATTTCATATAGAAGGTCAAGCAGCAGGACGAACCGTTGTTTTCAAGCTCATCCCCGAATATCCACAGGATCGACAAGTGATGGCGACCATCAAGATCAGCTTCACCATTCTGCCCAATGGCGATGTAGGAGAAATGATCCCGGTAATAAAATCGGATGCGATATTAGAAAAAATCACCCTGGACGCGCTGAGACAATGGAAATTCAATCCCCTGCCACCTGACGTGCCACAACGCGTCGAGCGCGGCGTCATTACATTTCGCTATCTATTAAAATAAGCCTGAAGTCTTAAACTCACCAATATGAATAAATGCTCGGTTCAATTACCCAATTCAATATTGGCATCCCGTGAAAATTGGGTGTGAAATAAGATGATTTAAAAATTATTAAGCTTTGGTTTGAATTCAGTCATTGGCATAAGAATTGAAGGAGAGAGGGACATGAATCACCCTAAAAAAAGTGTAGCGATCTTGCTCGTCATGATTTTTATCTTTATCAATTGCGAACGCACCATGGAACTGCAACGAGCTGATGTTAGTTATGTTCAAGATCAATTAGCCAAATTTGCTCCGGTACGGATCAGTTATGACCGATCAATCCTCTCAGAGCGCGATCATCAGGTGGTGCTAAAATTAGTTGCGGCCGCAAAACTGATCGACCAGATCTTTTTAAGGCAGGTTTATGCGCATAATGAAGCGATCCAAAAGGCGCTATTAAAATCAAGACAGCCGCAAGATAGGGTCTTTCTAGACTATTTCAAGATTATGTACGGTCCGTTCGACCGTTTAGAGGAAAACAAACCATTTCTGGTCGCCACTCCCAAGCCGTTGGGAGCGAATTATTATCCAGAGGATTTAACCAAAGATGATTTCTTCGATTGGATAGCAAAACATCCTGAGGACAAGGAGGCATTTGAGAGCAATTTTACGATCATCCGGCGTTCTGGAGATCGGCTGGTTGCGATACCGTATTCTGAAGCCTATAAGGATTTATTAGTGCCAGCCGCCAAACTGTTGCGAGAGGCAGCGGATCTGGCTGACAATGCGTCGCTGAAGCGTTATCTCACCAGCCGTGCCGAAGCATTCCTCAGCAATGATTATTACCAAAGCGATATGGATTGGATGGATCTGGATAGCCCGATCGAGGTGGTTATTGGTCCTTATGAGGTCTATGAGGATGCCCTGCTCGGTTACAAGGCCGCGTTTGAGTCGTTTATCACCGTTGTCGATCCAGTTGAAAGCCAAAAATTGGCGACCATCGGTGGCTATCTGAATGCCATGGAACAGAACCTCCCTTATCCGGATCAATATAAAAATTTCGAACGAGGTCAGTCATCCCCATTTAAAGTGGTTCAAGAAATCTACACAGCTGGCGACACGCGCGCTGGAATTCAAACCATTGCGTTCAATCTGCCCAATGATGAGCGGGTCCGCGAGGCTAAAGGGAGCAAGAAAGTTCTGCTCAAAAATATCATGGCGGCCAAATTCGAGCAAATTTTGATCCCCATTGCTGAAAAAGTCATAGATGCCGAACAATTGCCCAATCTCTCTTTCGATGCCTATTTCAATCATGTATTGCTACATGAAGTCAGTCATGGCCTTGGGCCAGGGACACTCACTTTGCCCAGCGGAGAAAAAACTACAGTGAATAAAATGCTGGCCGAAACTTATTCCACGATTGAGGAAGCCAAGGCAGATGTGTGCGGCAATTACAATGTCCAATTTCTTATCGATAAAGGTGTATTTCCAAAAGCATTGGAGCAAACCCTGTACGTGACTTATCTCGCAGGCATGTTTCGCTCTGTCCGGTTCGGTATCGAATCTGCCCATGCTCGAGCAAATATGATCCAATTTAATTATCTGCTTGCCAATGGCGCTGTTGAATTCAATGATCAGAACCAAAAATTTCGCGTTAACCATGACCAAGTCAGATCGGCGATCCGATCATTGGCTCATGAATTGTTGCTGATTCAAGCCAAAGGGGATTATCAAAGAGCGAAAAAATTGATCGAGCAATATGGCGCTATGAATCCATCCTTGCAGGCGGTCTTGGCAAATTTAGGGAGCATCCCTGTCGACATCAAGCCAATTTACGAAATTGAAGCTATCGAGGGAAGCAGAATAAATATGTAATGACTTAAGGTCTGGACAATAGAAAAAAGGCTGGTGACGCTATCCATTCAGCGGGGCGATATCAGCCTTTTTTTATCCGTGGGTTCCGCTTTTTTGGTCAATGATCATTTCAGCAGTTCATCCCTTTGCGCGATTGATGAATTCAATACTTGTCAAAACCATTTGATTATGGAATTTGGATTGATCCTCCCACTAGAAAAAAATGCATGTTATTATCGAATCAAAAGCATCTTTTTCACATCGATAAATTGTCCAGCGCGCATCCGATAAAAATAAATGCCAGAGGCCAGATCGTTGGCATGAAAGTTTATCTGATAGGATCCTGCCTCTTTATGCTCGTTCACTAATGACATCACTTCCCGTCCGAGCAGATCGTAAATGATGATCGTTACCCATGATTTTTCAGGCAAGGCATACTCGATGGTGGTGGATGAATTGAATGGATTGGGATAATTTTGCGCCAGTGAGTATTCTTTTGGGATAGAATTTTGCCCCGGTTCGTCGATGGGAAGCGAGCTCTCCAGCCCAGCACCGATCATCAGGTCGCGCTTATCCCATGGATCGCCGTAATCGACGAAGTTGGTCCACCGATAGTTGGCTAAATTGTAATACCAGCTTCTGCCAGCGTGCGGAAATTCTTCGTCATATCCGATACTTGGCTCTTCGGCGGCGGTCCATTCTAGGCTGATGTAAAAATCCCCGGAAGTGATTTTCAAGTTGCGATTGGAAAGATCGATCTGATTCCAGCTATTGGGTTGCGGGGTGATGGAAATTGGCGCCGATAGGAGCGCTGTGCCTGGTGTGCCACTGACGCCATTATCGTCATAGATATTGAGTTTGAGCGATCGATTGGAATTGCGACAATAAAACGAAGCAAATTTTAGCACGGCGGGAAAGATAGTTGGCGTAAAGCGCACAGCCAACCGCTCGCCGATTATCGAGACACTGGCACCGCCCTCTGGCGTGCCATCATCATAATATAGCGCGGCAATGCGACGGGCCCGCAGCGCATCATATTTCTCTTTCGCACGCGCCGCAGACTGTCGCACCTCAGATAAATTGTTGCCAGCTACCAGCGCGATAGTGAACGCCGCTCGCTGATTCACTGACAGGTTCTTCTTCGGCGCTGCAAGCAAAGTCGATATATCGGCCTTGCCGATGCTGCCCATAATCCCAGGCGCATTCATAAGCTGAAACATGATATCATCGGGCAGATCGCTTTGCGGGTAAACAGATTTGCTATTGTCGATGATCTTGAACGAATGTGGGGATTCGCCCAATAACACGGTGCCAAGGCACGGATTGCCCGAGCTGCCGTTATCCCACACATAGGCCAAATTCAAATCGCTATCGAACTTCGCTTCATTGGTTTGATAATTTGGTTGACAGTCCCAATCCATATAAAAGCCTATTAGCAGATTGTTCAATGGAATTGGGCCAAGATTGTATATTTCGTAATCGAGGAGGATAAACTTATCGTATGGGCTGGTCTTCCAGGCATAGCTATGCTGATTGACCACAACGTGAGTTAATCCGTTCGGGGCAAGCAGGTATTTTTCAAATTGGGCATAGCCATATTGATCCGAATTCAAGGCCGGGGCAGTCATGCGGAACTGGCCGGTGGCAGTGGTGCGCCAGGTATCATCATCGCTGATTTCTAGATCACCATAGCTATCCGCCACATCCTTTGCCCAGACCCCGACTACCAGTGAGCCACCATAGCCATGGTCGTATTGGCTGGCGGCAGGGAATCGGAAGCCAGGATCAGCGCCGGACTCTTTTCCGACTGCGCCCCAATCGGATAGGCCACAATTGACCGAACCGATGTCATGCTGCGCGGTTGTTCCAGCTACGCTCCCTTCCACCATATCGATAGCTGCTTTAATATCCAGCTTTCCCCATCCCCAAGAAGCATTCCAGACCGATCCAGTATAGCTATCGGTCCAGGCGCTGTTGATCAATATTTCTTTAATTTGCTCTGGGGTCAGGGTGGGATTTTTTTGTAGTAGCAGCGCGATACTCCCAGCGACATGGGGTGCGGCCATACTGGTGCCCTGCATGATGACATGTAAGCCATCTTCCACAATTTTATTGGATTCTGGATTGCTGTCTTGCGATCGTGCTGAAGCAATGCCATGGCCTGGTGCAGCTAATTCAGGTTTGCGACGACCATCGCGCGTGGGGCCAGGACTGCTGAAATCCGAAATATCCCAGAGATTGGGATTGGATGTATATCGGATAATGTCCCCATTCTCAGCGGTCCAGCTTTTCTTGGTGCAATAGGAAGCCACGGTAATGGCGCGACGTGCTGTTCCTGGGATTCCAACCAACATGGTGTAATCGACCTGAGAAGTAAATTCCACTTTCCACGGCTGAGTCCAGGCATCGAATCGGCCGTTGGCAATTTGAACCCCAGTGAGGGTAAAGCTCCAGTTCCCAGGCGCTACTGGTTTTCCTGCATCGTCGTTGACTGCAATGATAAAATTATAATCCTGATTATACATATTTTTCGAGGCTGCTACTAACTCGATCCGGCCGCTATTCGTGTCCCAGCGCACACCACTATCTGTGCTGCCAGAGGTTCGTGCTGGGGTGGTATAACCATCGGGGGTGGTAATCGTCAAAGACATCCGATCGCTCCCCTCATGCCAGAGATTGATCCAGAAATCGGTCACGTTGCTTTTGACGGTGAAATCAACCGTGACGGATTTGCCGCGCTCAACTATGCCACTGGCGTGGAGCGGCTTACCGCCATCATTAGCTGCAGCCACGACTACTGCCTTGCCGGGTCCAACCGCCCCATCGATCGCCTGCTCATGCAATTCAGTCCCATCATGAGCCCCCCAATGGCCGCTCAGACTAAAATTGATGACCACAGGCCGGCCCAGTTGCTCAGCCTTGTTCATGATGTACGCCGTACCATTCACCTGATCGGTAGTCGAAAAACCATCCGCTCCGCCTTTCACGATGATCAGATCAGCCTGCGGCGCGATTCCAATGTAGCGCCCAGCATCGTAGCCATGGCCTGTCGCCGAGCCATCTCCAGCAGCGATCCCAGCGACATGCGTGCCATGTCCGCTAACATCTTTTTGTCGCACCAATCCAGTGGGACTCCCGTCGATCTCATCATTGATCTGCGCCTGGGTATATTCAGTGCCATAATTGAACCCAGCAGGATGCGGGCCGGCGTCATCCGTGACATCCCACAAGTATAAGATGCGCGATTTGCCTGAGTTGTCAATGAAATCCTCATGTCGCCAGTCGATCCCTGAATCGAATATGGCGACCAATACTCCATCTCCGCGATACGAGGGATTGCCATTGTACAATTTGTCCGCCTCAGTGGAAACGCGGCTCACATCCAGGCAAGGGGACAGAAATCGGGATGGCTCAATCCACTCAATGGCAGGATGGTTCGCCAAATTGATCAATCCGTCGCAGCTGGCGACGGCCGTTGCAATTGAACCAATTGTCGCCTGAATAATGACCCCTGGTACATGCTGGGGCGCAGCGGCACCATTAAATCGAAACAGGACATGGTATTTGATAATTTCCCCGTTGGCTTCCACCTTGTACAGATTGCGATATTTTTGCAATTGCGAAGGCTCTTTATTCAGTATTAATCGCAGGTCTGGCGAACATTTTTTAATCGCCTCATTTGAAAAATCTTGAGCGAGAATCATGCTGCCAGAAAATAAAATGATCAGAATCGCGCCAATCATTCGTTTAAGTTTGGCAGTCATAGCAGGTCCCTTTCATCAAATTATGGAGGATAGAATTCAGCTATAAACGGGTTTTTGCCCCATTTGCTGCTGGTTTGACTCTTTCTGATTTCACTATTAGCAGTAATTTCGAGCGATTATGAATTACATACGGCAGCTTCAAAGGTTCGCTCGGCCTGCGTGAATAGTTTGAGGCATACGCTAATAAATCTTCGATGAAAAATCAAGATAATTTTTTGAAATGGAAAAACAATCGGCAAATATTTTTGATCTGTGTCGAATATAGGCTTCTCGGAAATTTGGATCAATGCTGTTGAAAGTCAGAGTGGATCGTCGGCAATTGAGGACAGAGACGCGACTTAAATCTTTCCATTCTTTTTACCGATCAAGCAGGCATTGGTGTTTGATGGATTAGCCCCAGGTAGCGATAAAATTCTAAGGGCAATTCATGCTGATTGTCGTGATTCCCGCAACAAATCGCTATAAGAGCGTGCGATGAGCGCATCGGGATGGATGCCAAGCAGCTCGCGGTAAAAATTGCATTGTTGCCTTAAACGCTCTACACCAATTTCTCCAGTCAGATCGATCGCTTCAATCTCGATAAATGAGCCTAAGCCCTTCACCATATCGATGTGAAACTTCACGTTGTCAATAAAATAGATCTCCCGCTGTTTATCGACCACCACCAAGATACCCAACGCTTTGGCTAAAATTTGCTTCAAGGATGAATCAGGTTGGGGTTGGTATAAGGTGACGGCTGACTGTTTCGGTCCAGAGCGATCCTCCCGTTCGTAATGGATTAAATAATTTTCAATATCTCCCTCGCGCAACTTGAGCCTACCCATTGCACACTGAAAATAAGTATCGATCTGATGATCATTGCCGTGAAACTTGGCATGATGCGATTTTAAAATAGCCCGAATGCGGTCTGGATCATCGCACCGGGCCTTGATCTCAACATTAATGAAATTCATGAACAGTTTGCCAGTTAAATTGTCAAATTAATCAAAGTTCGCAGTTCGTCGCATCCAAAAGGAACAAAGATCTTGTAACATAGTGCAGTCAAGTGAGATTCTGAAGGTATTGACATCGCTAATGCGTTTTCAGTTCTATCAACACCATTGTACCAGTTTGAGGCTATTTCATGGAACGAATCCTCACCTCGATATCTTTTTCGGTTTTTAGCAATTCGATGAGCTGATTAGGATCTGTCGATCCGTAATGATATGGGTAGAGGATTTTCGGTCGAAACGCCTTTGCGGCATCGGCCACCATTTCCGGTGTCATGGTATACGGCAAATTCATGGGCAAAAATGCGATGTCAATTTTTTTCAGGGCTTTCATCTCTGGTGTGTTCTCGGTATCCCCTGCCACGTACACTCGTTTGTCCCCAAAAGTGATGACGTAACCATTGCCCTCACCTTTGGGATGGAACGGCTGGCCCGAATCTCTTTTATGAACGATGTTGTAAGCCGGTACCGCTTCAATTGTAATTGCACCGAAGGAACGAATTTGGCCGTTCTTCATTACGATTCCTGCGTTGATCTTTTCATAACATCTCTCCGTCACAATCAGCGTCGTGTGGTCGGTTTTGATCGCCTCAATGGCTTTGGGATCGAGATGATCACCATGTTCGTGGGTTACCAAAATCAGATCCGCTTTCGGAAATCGATTATAATCGGCCTCGCGGCTCACGGGATCCACATGAACGATCCTGTCACCGAATTTGAACATTAGCGTGCCGTGGCCAATAAAGGTGATTTCTAATTTGCCAGCCGATGTTTGGATTGTATCCGTCACAAACGCTTTTTGTGCCAAAGCTGGCAGTGATACCACCATCAGCAAAGAGATCATCAGTGCTTTCATGGTTCGCCTCCTAAAGATCATGCTATTGAATTTTATCCCTTCATCTTGCTTGCGTTTTTATTTGGAATATAGCTCATGGCGCGCTCAGCCATAGCTGTAATAGTCAACGATGGATTTACTCCCAAATTGGCTGGGATTGCTGAAGCATCGGTGACATACATGTTTTCGTAGCCAAATACCCGATGATAAATGTCGATGACACCATGCTCTTTATCCTTTCCAATGATGCACCCCCCAAGAATGTGGGCAGTCATGGGCATATTGAACAGCACTTCAGTGATCGCGTTTTGTGGGATGGCATTCATCCGCTTTGCCATGGCACGTAACGCTTGGTTCGCTTCTGGAATGTATGTGGGAATTTTTTTGCCTTCATTCCTCGATACTAATCCGGTGCGAAATAGCGCCCACCAGCGCCTTTTCCGCAAAACAGTGAGATGGTTATCCAGCGTTTGCATCACCAGCAGAATGACGCTATTGCGCCCCCAATTGATGGGGATCCGAGTGCGCAAAAATTGCAGCGGATGCCGGATCGAATTCCATAAAAATTTCAATGGACGAGGAATTTTGCCACCACCATCGGTCATCATGCCAGCGAATATCGCCATGATATCTGAACCTTTGGGATAGCGCACCAGTTCGATATGGGTATTATCATTCACGAACAAGCTTGAAGTAATCGATACGCCTAATGAGTGCTGTTGATTCCTTTTGGAAGTGACGCCGGCGAGCACCTCGCTATTGGTGCGCACGAAGTGTCCGAGTTTGTCAGAAAGCTTCGGCAGAGATCCGACTTGTTTACAGCGCCAGAGCAATTCTAAAGTCCCCATCACACCAGCCGCGAACACCACGCCTTTAGCGCGTAAGACGAGTTTTCGTTTAATGACGAAATCGGTCACTTTTTGCGCGGTGATGATATATTCACCGCTAGAATTTGGTTTAACATCGATGACTTTGTGTTCGGGGAGGATTCTGACCCCTAATCCCTCGGCCAAGTAGAGATAATTTCGGTCCAGGGAGTTTTTTCCACCATCGCGGCAGCCCACCATGCAGTGCCCTGTCATCGTACATCCAGTACGGGCTGGTCCTTTACCACCGAAATAAGGATCTGGTACCGTCACCCCCGGCTCGCCGAAGAATACACCAACCTCCGAAGGCTTGAAATAGGCCTCACGACCGATCTCGCGAGCGTAATCCAGGAGCATGTAATCTGTCGGCCAGAACTTTGGATTTGTCACAACGCCCAACATTTTCTTTGCGGTCTCATAGAACGGCATCAGCTCCGCCTTCCAATCTGGCACTAGCCCCCGCCATTGGGGATCGTTGAAAAAGCTGTCTGGAGGTACGAAGAGCGTGTTAGCGTAGACCAAGCTGCCGCCCCCAACGCCAGCTCCTCCAAGGATGACCACATGGTTCAAAAATTGAATGCGTTGAATTCCATAACAAAAAAATGCTGGCGCCCAGAGAAACTTCCAAAATGACCAATTGGTCTTAGGAAAATCCTTTGCCTGCCATCGCTTCCCACTTTCGATCACGCATACCGTATAACCTTTTTCAGCCAGCCGCAACGCCGCCACACTACCGCCGAAACCAGAACCGATTACAATAAAATCGTAAATCATTCCATTCCTCCGAGTTTCCATTTGGGGCATTTTTGATGCTTATTATGGATTCAGCAGCCGCGCTTTATTGGAGCTTTTGCGGTAACAACCGCTATTTTTGCCTGCAGCTTATGTGATTTCCAATATAACCCTGTTTGATCGACCTCTGAACTTTGGCATTGAATATAACAAATCTTTCTGGTTTTGTCAACGAAATATTCTTTGGTCGCGCTATCATCATCACCATTCAAAACCTTTGTCGGATACAGCCTCGTGAACTTTATTGGTCTTGTGCTTGACAATGGAAGATTTTTTTTGTATATTCATCGCCACGGTTTGACTGAGCAAAGATATCAAATCGCATTACGATAACCACGATTTACTTAAGTGACAAGGAAAACCCTATGGCAACGCCATTGCAACGATTTCTTGCCTGCATGGAGTACCAACCTTCTGACCGGCGTCCTAACCATGAGATGGGTATATGGATCCAAACCCTTGTTCGATGGCGAAAGGAGGGCTTTCAGTGCGACCCTGATTTTCCCTGGTTATGGTTCGATGGAGCGCCAGGTTTGGAGCTTGACCCGCGCGAGTATATCCCAGTGAACTATGGTTTCATCCCAGAGTTCGAACCCGAGGTCATCGAGGAAACCGATGAATATAAAATTGAGCGTGACAAATTGGGCATCGTTCGAAAAGAGCTGAAACAAGGCGAGGTCGACGGTTTTCGGTTATGCATGGATCAATATTTGAAGTTTCCCATTGAACGGCCAGAGGATTTTGCAGACATCAAACGCCGGCTCACTGCTGCCATTCCAGAGCGCTATCCTCGGGATTTAGACCAGAGGATTCAGCGCTGGCAAAAGCGGGACTATCCACTGGTGCTTGGGGAGAATTGTGCGGCCAATGGGTTCTACTGGCGGGCGCGGGAATTTATGGGCACGGAAAACCTATCATACGCCTGGTACGATTATCCGAAGCTGATGCACGAGATGATGGAGTTCTTTGCCGATTTCATCATTGAAACCAGTCGGCCAGTGTTACAAAAGATCGATGTCGAATATTTCACGCTCAATGAGGACATGTCCATGAAGACCGGACCATTATTGAGCCCAGAGACTTTCAAACGATTTATCTTTCCACATCTGAAACGCATGGTAGAATTTTTTAAGGGCCATGGCGTGAAATATTTTGCCGTGGATACCGATGGCAATCCCACCCAGTTGATCTCGCTTCTCATGGATGCTGGCGTCGATATCCTCTGGCCCATTGAACGGGCGGCAGATTTTCACCCGATCGAGGTCAGGAAACAGTTTGGGAGTTCCCTGCGCCTTTGGGGTGGTGTCGATAAGCGCGTTTTGGCGCAGGGCAAAACCGCAATCCAGGCTCACTTGCGAGAGCTCATCCCATTAATCGAGACCGGGGGCTATATTCCTACTGTGGATCATCTCATTCCCCCTGATGTGTCATGGGATAATTTTCGGTATTATATGGACATGAAATTGGCTCTATTGAGCGGAGAATTCGAGAAACTGGGGGCGTAACAAGCCAAATCATCGGATTAAGTTGTTTCATCCAAATTAAAAGTTGGAGAGATGATGTTTCATGAGAAGCCCTTCACTCAAGGATCCTTAGAAAAAGAATTCTTCATCGATTCGCTTGGTTTAATGGCAATATGTTGATCGGGGAATAAACGGAATCCGAATGATAATTCCGAGCTCACCCCTTTCGATGCAGAATGGACTTTGTTCTTTGAGGGTACACACTACCCAAAATCATCTGGGTGACTTCTTTTGCCGAATGCAATCTCTTATTATTTGAACTTCTGCGAATCGAAGAGATTCTTGGGAGAAGCATTTTGTCTCTTTCCGTGGAAAATTTTGGGAGGATATTCACTCTTCTGATTTCAGATGTTGCGCACCAAACTATTTGACCATTACCATCTTATTCCGCTTCACCAGTCCCCCTGATCTCAATTCATACAAGTAAATACCGGAAGGTAGCATCTGGCCATTCTCATCCCGTCCGTCCCAGTTGAACTGATAAGTGCCAGCAGCTTGATATTGTTCGTTCACGAGCACCCGAACTCGATGCCCCATCAAATTGTAAATGCATAATCGCGTGGCTCCTGGGCTGGCCAATTGATATCGGATCTGAGTTTGAAAATTAAATGGATTGGGGTAATTTTGAAATAGCTTGAATTCCATCGGCAATGGCACTTCGAAGTCACTGATGTCGGTAAGGATCACGATACCGTGATGCGATTTTACTGGAAGATCATTTACAAGGCTGCGGGTGAAAAGCAACTGGGTATGGAAGGTGCGGCCGCCGCCAGTGGTTAGCACCTTAAAATGCAGCTTCAAAACGACATTGCTGGAGACGATAGGATCTAATCCTGCCATGGCAATCTGCAGCTTGCCTGGCTGCCCTCCATTGTCCTCTACGATGAATTTTTTGCTGGCATCGGTTGGTTCGCACCATTGATAGGCGAGATAAGTCGTCTCATATTGGAGGCTGATCATCATTGAATAAAAAGCGCCATGGGCTATCTCAGCGCTCAGCGGGACAGTGATAAATTGGGCCCCTTGGTTTTCGACCTGACCCAATTTAAGGGAGATCCCGACGATTGTGCTGTCGCTGATTTGTGAGACGAGCGAATCCGAGCCCCAGTTGAGATCGACATCGCCAGAGATGTAAGCTTGAAAATGCTGGTTTATATTCTGATTCAGAACAAATGAGGTTTCTGCAGGGACGAAACGCCAGTGACCTGTCTGGCCAATATTATCGTTGCGACAGACAAGATAGCGCAGTATTGCCCTGGCATCGGAAACGTTTAAAGCCGCGTCATCAATTACATTTGCTGCTGAACGTTGCTCAGGATTGAAACGACGTGGATCGGCCAGGCCAGCCAAGACCGCTAAAACATCGCTGCAGCGAATCGCCTGGCGGATATCGCCTTGCTTAGCTGGCTGCAAAATGATTTTGCCGCTATCTACCCCAATAAATCGGAAATTGCCGTGAACGTCGGTGCTATCCCAATCGCTTTCCTGATCGATTTTCAACTCAATTTTTGCATTTGGCACTGGACGGTTATTCGTGAAATAAGTGACTGTTCCCTCCACGCTGTAAAGCTCCTCGCTCAACCGCAATCGAATGGCGGCACGAGAAGTGTCGGTGACTCGGCTGACTTGGTGATCATTATCCAACACCCACCCATAAATGCGCAAAACACCTGGTGGACTCTGAATGATATAATTTTTAGGCGGCGTGGGCATCCAAAAATCACCAGGAGCGGGCGGCAGGCCAGTCTCATTGATATGCCAACCCACGATCTGGCCATCGAAATCTGTCGCGGCCATATCGACCAGCACATTGCGGCTATCGGTGACCAATCGTGATCCGCTGCTATCTCGAACAACGAAGCGGGTGACCACAGGCAGCGCGCGAGTCAACTGGCCCGGCGAGCCATGACCAGCGCTGGCTTGCCAGTGACGGGGAATGGTATTGTCCAAGGATGGATCGAGTAACTCCAGCGTAGCTCCTTGACCGTTCGCTTCAATTGGCCACGGCTTCGCCACATCATAACGGACCGAATCGATCACATTGTCGATGAGATCGAGCAATCGGATCTCGTCGCCGGAATCGATGAAAGAAAAATTAACATCGCCGACCACATTTGCAACACCAGGAAAAAACGCTCGAAATTTATTTTTGTTCTGGCAAATGATGACAAATCCATTCGAGGGGATCGACGTTCCTGATGGAAGATAAAAATCATGACCCGATATCAAATGCTGAAGATGGCAGCCGCTTACATCAACAATTCGCGAAGTCGGATTATAAAGTTCCACCCAATCCTCAGTATTAAAACCTGGTCCGCTATGATAGTTGATTTCAGTGATGACCAATGGGAAAGAATTGCGCAGCCCTGGTGTTCCATGCCAAAGGCTGGCTTGCCAGCTTGCAGCGACTGTATTATTAAGGGTCGGATCGATCAACTCCAGAGTCGCCCCTTTCCCATCAGCCAGGCTCGGCCACGGATCGCGATCCCCAAACGACACCGAGTCTACTAACGCTCCCGATGCATGATACAATCGCACCTCATCCCCATCATTATTTAAGCTGAAATTCATATCGCCAGTGACCGTGGAGGCGCGAGGAAATAGGCGACGGAACGCCGTCATATCGCGACAAATGACCAAATAACCTTTGGGCGCGACCACTGTCCCCGATGGCACAACAAATTGATGGCTGTCGTCGCGATCTTTCAGAATCCAATTGCTGACATCGATCGATTGATCCGCTGGATTGTATAGCTCGATCCAATCCTCCGGATCAAAATTGGGCGCGCTGTTGTAATTGATCTCATTGATGACTAACCGATCCAGATGAACATTGGGTTTGAAGATGGGATGAAAACAATAATCGTGCTGCAGGGTGATCGTGATCGATTCCGATTTCGGGAGGGTCAAATCGCTCCAACTATTAAAGAGAAAGCCCGGCCCAGGCAGAGCAGTCACTTGCAAATCAAGATTTTTGAAATATCGACCTCTCCAAGGGAAATTGGATAACTTCAAGCTGTTTAGTTGGATTGCACCCTCACCACCGACTGGTTGATCGACGGTCAATACAACAGTTCCCTCGCTCCAGAGAGCAAATTCATAAGCGATGCGTTCTCCCACCCACTGCTTAATATATTCGAATTGGGTGTGTCGAGACAATGGGTGATAATTCGGGTCCTGTTCGAAATCTGGGATCACTCCAGCGGCATACTGAGACCAGATCTCGTTCCAGATGGCTTCATCCGCTGGATTATCGGTTTGAAAGGCCATATCGAGACGATCGATCAAATCGCTAATCTCGACTTGGGACCACCGGGAGTTGAACAGATCGGCCAATGTGTTATAGTAAAGGCGCTGGTATTCGGGCGTGTTTCGTAATAAATCGAAAGCGCGATTATGAGGGAACCAATTGCCAGACACGTGGCTATCCCAGCCAAAGCTCTCGTCGCAATCCCAAAGCAGAATGGTCCACTTGCTATTGGGTTGCTCGCGGTTCCGAATCAAATAATAGTTGATATCGTAGCTGTCCTTGTTATTGGAAAAACGGCACATCAGATCATAATAAAGAAACGAGGGGATGTCCAGCTTGCTGCTCAGTTCTTCATAACTTCGCTCTTTATTATTTAACCAAGATATCAGATCATTGAACGCATTGAAGTCGCCAGACTTTAGCTCGAAATATTGCCCGTTTTCATTATCCCAGGTCAAATTGCAATGATGTTCGATGCCAGTTTTAATGATATCATATTTGGCGTTGCTAAAGCGATTTTTCACCAACCATTGATCGATCCGTTCCATGGCGACATAAATCCCACGGTCCTGACCATTAATAAATAGCCGGACAAACGCTATTTGAGGGCTCACTGCGCCAATGCGACGCAACAAATGGAACGATAGAAAATTTCGGATCAGGGAAAAATCCGCGGCCATGCCGCTCAAATTGATCGAATGAAACGAATTCGGCAAGCCAGTTGACCTTGGGGCATTATAATCCTGGTCGAATAAATCATACTGAAGATTTTGAGCGACAAAATCTATTTGATAGGATTTTTTGGGTGAAAGCAAAGAATATCCGCCACGCATTGAGAGTTCAATCGGCAGATCGGCCTGGAGCACATGGTTGCTATCAAAGATTTTGAGTTGGCCAGAAATAGCACCGTGAGGTTCGCCTGGCTGAGGCCAAGCGTAGATACGATCATGCTCTCTCTGGTCGCAGATAATATCAATAAAGGGCATAGAGTTGGCGACATCGATCAGATAGCAGCGGCTTTCCACCACACTGGTTTGATATTGGCCGGTGGAAATTTGTTTGCGGCACATGGCGCGAACAACCGTAGGGGCATCGATATGGATGGGCGTACTATATTTGGGGCTGGATGCTGTGGGCAGGCTGCCATCCAAGGTGTAATGGATTGCTGCTGCGGGATCATCCGAACGCAATTCGACAGCAATTGGCCCTACGTAAAATCCGTCGCCGAGCGAAAATTCAGGAGGATTCAAAGTTGTAGTGGCCACGAAATGATTTGCAGCGCCAGGCGTTGGCCCATTCGTGCCAGGCTCATAAAACACCCAGGAATTATCCCCGTCGGAACGCCGTCCAAATGAGACGTCGGTCCGCTGTGGGCCAAAGGTAACAGAATCAATTAGCACACTCCCCCCATAGAGACCGAGCTGTTCGCCATCTTTATCCAGCTTAAAATTAGCATGGCAGCCTGACTGGTTGGTCTGATCATCCGCCCAGACCAATAAATAACTTTTGGCGTGCAAGGTGATATTCGGAAATGCCCATTTTTGGGGATTTGCCAGATTATCTGTCAAAAAATACCCACTCAGATCGATATCAAAAGTTTCCCCATTGAAGATCTCGATCCAATCGTCAAATTCTCCGTTGCCATCAGCAATAGTCGAACTATTGGATGCCATGAACTCATTGATATATAGCCGCGGCGATTGCGATTGTGCCTCGTTCTCGCTCAAAAAAATCAAAAGAAAGAAAATGAATGAAGCGATAACGCTTCGCTCTAATGCTTTCATAATGAACCCCCGCTTATGAAATTTGATTTTCATATCTGGGGTTGATGCAATAATTAAGCCAGGAGTGCTGGCAAATGAACATGAAAATGAACCCAAATCATTTCATCCGACGATCTCTATGTCGAAAACCTCTCGCCACTGGAGAACAAGCGACTGTTGATTTTAGAAATGATATAATAAGCCTATTTTGAAAAATGCTAATAACGTCAATTTGATCCTCTTTTCCTGGCTGGATGCAAATTCGAGTTCATTGGTTTGCCTTTGTATAACTAATTTGGATTTGGACAGTCCGATTTAAAAAACGTCCTTCTGGCTTTGCATTACTGAATAGTGGATTTAATTCGCCGTAACCCAGAAAGCTCAATCGCTCTGCCGGAATCTTCATTTGTTTCAGGGTATTATAAGCCATTTTTGCCCGCTCGGTGGAAAGTTTCATGTTATATTCTTCGCTTCCGATATCATCGCAATAGCCGAAAACTCTGATTTTTGCATCGGGATGTTCCTGGAATCGGGTGAACACGCGTTGCATCAGATATTGGTTGCTTTCACTCAATTGAGCTGAGTTGAAATCGAATAGCACCAAACTGAATTTTTCATACAAAGTATCCTGTTGAGCTTCAAATTGAGCAGATGCTTCGCTCTTTTGGACAATTGGGATCCTGTGTCTCGGGCTATTAAAAATGTTTCCGTCCTGATCCGTAATGCGGATAGCATATTCGATGTGATCCAAATCACGAATTTTTTGCCCGCGAAGATCGATCCAGTTCCAATTGATGCTGGTTTTCGGTTGATCGAACAAGATTTTGATCAAAGGATCCTGGTCGTGATAAGCCGCAAATTCCCAGCCCTGCAATCCCTCTGGGGCGTTAATCTCGGTGGCAAAGAGCCCAATCTCTGGCCGATAAACAAATTCTGTAATCTCAGATCGAATGGGTCGTAAAATGGCAAACTGATTCGAAGTGATTTCTACGCGTCGATTTTCCGCCTGCCCTTCAGGGGTGGTCAAACTGGACCTTTTGTTTGGGAGGTTTTGCGCTCGAATCGTTATCCGACTGGGCTGAATCCCCCAGATTTCCTCTAAATAGCGGCTTACTGCTTCGGCCCGTTGCCGTGATAGCGTTAGATTATTTTTCTCGGCCCCTACATCCATATTACATCCTGTGATGGTCAATTTTGCGGTGGAATCATTGCGCGCTCGACTACCGACAACGTTCAAAAGATGATAATATTTTTCCAACGGTTGCTGAATCTTTGTTTCATCGAAATCTCTTGTCTCATTTGGGCTAGAGAATAAATGATATCGGCCATCGATCTCAGCTGAATTGCTGTCAAAGAACACATAGTTTAGCATTGGAAATTCATCGACAATCTGCCGGGCAGTGATAAAAAGGCTATCACCTTGAAATATGATCTTCCCTGATGGTGCTATGGGGAAGCGGTATGTGACTTGAAACTCGGTGATGATTTCTTTTGAAATGGCATCGAACACTGGCATGAGATCGCCCGCTTTCTCAGCGCGGAACACCTTGCCTCCAGCACCAGCAGCGACAACGCGTCGAAGAATCTCGTTGAGCTCCCGCGAATCGCTATAATCGACACCATAAATCGGAACACCTGCCGCAGCCGCCTCTTTCACCACCCGATTTAGAGCAAATTGGCTCCCAAGGTCCTGACCATCACTAAACACCACCATCACTTTGAGCAAATTTTGGGGCAAGCCCTCAAATCTCTTTAATCCGACCAACATCATATCATACAAGTAAGTTCTGGATGTCAGGCCTTTCGATCGGTAATTCCACCGAATAAAATCCATCGCTTTTTGAATGTCGCTATAAAAATCTGAGCACTGAACATTCAGATTTTGATTGTCGATCTGCACTACAAAACGGCTATCTTTCTTTTCTGTTTCGTCAAACATCACTACGCTGATGCGGCTCTTATCGCGCAGCTTGGACAATAATAATTGAACGCTAGAAAGAAGTTCATTTACCGAACCAGACATGGAGGCACTGTTATCCAACGCCAGCACCACATTCAGGTTTGTCTCCACAGTCGCCTGGAGCGGGGTAACTTTGATGATTTTGGCCTGCTCATTGCCTCGAGAAATCGCAATCTGATCAGATGAGAGCTGGTCGATCGGATTTCCGTCCTTATCCATTACCCGCAGGATCAGATTATTCGTATCGCGCTGTACAAATCGAATGCTGCCAATCTCGCGCTGAGTGTTTTTGATCATTACTTGCAGCGAATCTGGTTGATCTGCAAATAGATTAAAACAGAAGATAAGGAGTATGAAAAATAATATCGCTGCACGAGACAAGGGCTTCATAATAGGTCCTCCTTGGTATTTAGTCATCGGTGGTTGGGACTCGTTTTTAATATAGAGACTTTTTTTTAAATGTCAAGTGATATTTTATAGTTCGTAATTATTTGCTTATATTTTTTCTTTGTCAGGCTTCATTAAAATTTTGAATAGCAAATCATCGATCGACATTTGCATTGCAGAACTAAATTTCCTTTACCAAGTGTAATAAGACAAATTCATGCTTAAGAAAAAATGAGACATTCAAAATTTTATCCCTTCGAGTTTTTTTG
Organism: candidate division KSB1 bacterium; assembly: GCA_034506395.1. Lineage (NCBI taxonomy): Bacteria > Pseudomonadati > Candidatus Zhuqueibacterota bacterium. Next base: position 171,121 of record JAPDPQ010000007.1, read on the forward strand.
CCATATTTTTTGGCGAGTAAAATAGGGAGCTATTTATTTAAATGTGAACGAAGAATTTTGGTCGGTTTATGAAACGTAACATCAGAGGTAGTTGCCAATGAAACGATTTATTTATTTCCTTTTGATATTTTTTCTCTGTCAATTTTCTCTTTCAGCTCAAACTGTTACTATTGCGAAGCACCCCGCGATCACTTCACATTTGCAATTATTAACCACCTGGATTGAGGAGCAACGGGCATATTATGGCTGGCCTGGAATTGCTGTGGGAATTGTATACGATCAGGATTTAATCTGGTCGGCTGGATTCGGTTTTGCCGATCTGGAAAAAGGGTTAGCGATGACGCCTGAAACCGTGTTTCGGATTGCCTCGATTACCAAGCTGTTTACCTGCACTGCTATGATGCAATTGCGCGATCAAGGCAAATTAAGACTCGATGACCCAGTGCAAAAATTTCTGCCCTGGTTCAAAATCCAAAATCCATTTTCGAATTCACCAGCCATTACCATTCGACAATTGATGACCCATACTGCCGGCTTGCCGCGCGAAGCAGCTTTTCCATATTGGACCGATCACCAGTTTCCCACCTTAGAAGAAATCATTCAAAAACTACCCAATCAGGAATTGACCTATCCTCCGGAAACCCGATGGAAATACTCCAACCTCGGGATCGCACTGTTGGGTGAGATTGTTGCTCGAGTTTCGGGTCAGGATTATGCGGGTTATATCGAAAAGAATATTCTTCATCCGTTAGGAATGAGCAGCTCCAGTGTTCAACTGACAGATGAGCTCCAAAATCGGCTTGCCACTGGTTATGGCCGACGGTTGCCCGATGGCACGCGAAAGATTATGCCATTGACCGATGCAAAAGGATTGACACCTGCAGCGAATATGTCCTCGACGGTTAAAGATCTCGCCAAATTCATTGCATTGCAATTTCGGGAGAGCGATCCCAATAACGATCTGGTGCTCAAAGCCAATAGTCTGCGCGAGATGCAGCGCATCCATTGGCTCCAGCCCGATTGGGAAAGCGGCTGGGGCTTAGGATTCAGCATCACGCACCGCAATCACCGAACCTTTGTCGGTCATGGTGGCTGGGTGGCCGGCTATCGCAGCCAGCTCTCTTTCTGTCCAGAGGACAAAATCGGGGTTGTTGTGTTTATCAATGCCGAGGACGGTTCGCCCAGCTTCCTTGCCAATCATATTTACGATACGATCGCCCCAGCCATCCGAGCTGCAACGAAAATCCAGCCATCAACAACCCCTCCTCCAAGTGAGTGGCAAAGTTATCTGGGGAGATATAGCGATCCCACGGATTGGGAATATGAGGTGATGATTTTGAACGATCGCTTAGTGCTCTATGGTTTTGACTACCCTCCCGAAGACGACCCGATGGCTGGGATCATCGAGCTTACCCCCATTGCCAAGCACACTTTTCGAATGACTGGTGAAAATGGTAATGGTGAAAAGTTGATCTTTGAATTGGGGACAGATGGAAACGTTCAGCGCGTCAAAATGGGCGAAAATTTTATTTATCCGATCAAACGATGAACCGCAAAAGCGTGGAGCAATTGATGAACTCATCATTTGAAATTGGTCAGGCTCAGCCCAGCGATATTCGCTGGATCGCAGCAGCTCAGGTAGCCATGGCAGCTGAAACCGAAGGAATTGTACTTGATCCGACGCAAGTTGTGCAAGGCGTTCGATATATTTTCGACCATCCAGAGCGCGGTTTCTACATTTTAGCAAGAGCTGATCAGCAACCGATCGGATGTCTATTAATCCTGAAAGAGTGGAGCGATTGGCGCAATGGCGATGTGTGGTGGATTCATAGCGTCTATGTCGATCCATCTCATCGCAAGCGAGGCGTTTTTAAGCAGATGTTCCAGCATATCGAGCAACTCGCGAGAAGCTCTCAAATCCGAGGAGTGCGGCTCTACGTAGACAAACGCAATGTCAGCGCTCAAAAAGTTTATAAAAAATTAGGGATGACAAACGAGCATTATGAGCTATTTGAAAAGATGTTTTAAATGGCGACACTGGGTTAGAATGGGAGATTCGAGCCGAATTATTAAGTGATCAGACAGAGAAGCAAATATTCATTCTTAATGATGATTTGCGAAGGATAATTCCCCATTGGTCAACAGGGCATAACATAGCGATGGAGCGAAATCCCCCCGATTTCGCTCAATATTGCAGCAAAGTGCCTTATTGTCATAGTCAACTGCTACAAAATTGGTGATTGCTCAATGCCAGAAAATAGTTTCGTTTCAGCCGTAGTAACAACTGAGCATTTGCTGAAAGAGTTTGGTTTGCCAGATCGTTGGCATGAGTGGCCCATGGACCCATTTTCTATTTGTTTCAAATTGCGATGAGTACCAACCCGGTAATCCCAGCGCCAACCCCTATTAAAGTGATGGATGATGATCCTTCTTTTAAAAACAGAGCGCTATAACTAACAAAAGCCAAGATACAGATTCCAACGGCCAAAGGGAAAACCATGGAGAGCATCTGGTATTTCTCAAATATGTCCATAGCGCCGAATAGGGTGATCGGGCTGACAAAGACAATCATTCCTGAGAGCGATCCCAGCATTATTGTGCCGCGATCAAGTCGACCACGCGTCGCGATAAGAACAATAAGATAGCTGATAAAAAAACCACTGTTCAATAGGAAGCCGCGTAGGTTGGCCTTATCATCCCAGTTCGGCCAGAAGTTTGGGACCAGCGTAACGGTCTGGTGAATGCCCAAAACCGCAAAGGCGGCCAGGCTTAGCGAAAACCAGATGATCCAGGAACCCCCGGCGCGACTAGGCTCTCTGCGATCACCCATTCCAATTGCCAATACGCTGATCAAAATAATAAAAATACCTAATTGCTTCATTCCGGTCAACGGTTCGTCATGTGCCAAAACGCCAAACAAAAACGGGATAATGAAGGCAAATTGAGAGATGGTCCAAACGACTCCGTGATGCCCAATACGCATCGCCCGGTGCAAGAGGATCACCCCTAAAGTCCCAATCGCACCAGAGGATACCATCGCAAGTATGAGCTCAGGCAACCGGGCGACAGAGCCATTAAATATGAGCATTGGTCGACTCTGAAATATCCCGAACAAAACAGTACCAATAAAAGTCGACACCGACATGATGGCAAAAAAATTCAGCGATTTTCGGACTGCGTAACTAAATATGATGCCATTGCCGCACCATAAAATACCAGTCAACGCAATTAACGTGATTCCTTCGAGCAAATTTTTCTTAACCCTTTCATAAAATAGATGGCAGCTCATCCAGATAAAAAATTAACAAATATCGCTTTCCAATACAGAATTTCAGGGAAATTATAAAAGCTCTTCTTTATGAAAAAAGGCAATGCCGCGAGAGCAGTTGTTCCAGGCGAACCTGATGGTTTTTGAATCATGAAATGTCTTTGAATCCATCCCAATAATTCATCAACCAGATAAAGGAAGGTTACCAATTTTCTCAAGCGGTTCCACCATCGGACATTTATCTTGTATCATCACCTGAGGTCTGGCCCAGCGGACGGCATTGGTGATGACTCTTTGAATTTCCGGTTGATGATAAATCGGGTACGTTTCATGCCCTGGGCTGAAATAGAAAATCTGGCCATGTCCCCGCTCCCAGCAGCAGCCGCTGCGGAATACCTCGCCACCTTGAAACCAAGAGATAAAGATCACTTTATCAGGCTCAGGGATATCAAATCGCTCCCCGTACATTTCTGAATGAGGAATCTCAATATAATCGCCAATTCCTTGGGTAATGGGATGTCCCGGCGCAATATTCCACAATCTTTCTTTTTCACCGATTTCCCGCCAGCGCAACGAGCAATTGGTTCCCATCAGCGCTTTGAAAATTTTCGAATAATGCGCCGAATGGAGCACGATCAAACCCATGCCTTCCAAAACCCTTCGTTGTACCCGCCTGGCGACCTCATCGCTCACCTGCTGATGCACTTTATGACCCCACCAGATCAGCACATCCGTTTGATTTAAAATCGCTTCAGACAGCCCATGCTCGAGCTGATCCAGCGTGGCGGTTTTTACGGCAATATCCTCGTGAGCCGATAGAAATCCAGCTATGGTTTGATGCATGCCATTGGGATAGATTTTGCGGACATTTTCGTCCTGGCGTTCGTGGATGAACTCGTTCCAGATGGTAACGTGGATTTTTTTCGTCATAATAATTGCTCGTGTATTGATAATAAAAAAGCCAATTAAAAAGTAAGGTGATTAAAATAAATTGAGGGAGATAAGTTCCAAGAAACAGCTATCAATGAGCTCAAAAATGATATCTGTGGCGAGATTTATGGGTGCATTCATCATTAGTCATGCATTAAGCTTGGTAAAATGATTGATGAGAGAAGAGTCAACTTCATTAAGAAAGCAGGATTAGGTTCGAGCAGCAGAGTGATCAAAAAGAGTTTTAGGTTCGCCGACTATCAGAAATATCATGCGTAATGGAATTCTTCTCCATGATTTTTTAAAAAGAAAATGATGCTTTAGTTTAAACGGCGAATTTCCACTTTGACGCTCGCTCAGCTACGCCCTTCGCAGCTTCAGCAAAAATGTTGTCCCTCGATTTGGAGCGCTCTTAATTACATCAATGCTCCCTCCGTATTTTTCCAGGGTCTTTCGAGCGTAATAGAGGCCAAAGCCGCCATTCGAATCGTTCTTAGTAGAGTATCCTTCCTCAAAAATTGTGTCCCAAAGCCTTCGAGGTATGCCACAACCATTGTCAGAGAATTCAATAAAAAGATGACGATCGTTTTGATGAAGCTTGACGGAAATTTTTGGATTAGGTTGACCGATCATTGCCCGCTGAGCATTCTGCACCAGATTATCCATGATCATCGCAAATTCGTTCGGCTTAATGCAGACCCAGGCTTCCTCCTGTTGAACGTTTCCATTTGAAAAACGGATCACAGCTGCTGGGTTATGGTCTAGTGCTGCAAAGGTCCCATGAATAAATTTAACCGCATCGCATGTGAACCAGCGAATCGCACTGCGATAGACCTCTCTAAGGTTCAATTTGATCTGTTCGATCAAATGATAGACATTTTTCAATAAATCTCTTGAGATACTTTTCTTCAATGCCAATATCACTTTAATCTTTTCAAGATTGGAAGAGAGCGCCAACCGCTGTCGATCCAATTCCGCTGCTGCTTGAACCTGAATCCCAGCGCTTTGGGCCAACTGGTGAATGTGACCGAGCTCTTTGAAAGCCAATTGGTAATAGCTCAAAATGGTTTCCTTGAGTTGTTGTTCAATTTTTTCTGAAATCGGCTGATTGGGAGGTAAATTGACGGCGAACAGTTGCAATTGATTTAAACAACTGGTGGCCCAACTGCCATGATCAAATGCTTTGCAAGCGACCAGCAACTCTTCTGCCAATCGTTCCTTGGTGGTGTGAGCCACCTGCATTTTTTGGATGTAAGCTAATCCTCCGAAAGAAAAAATTGCCAGCAATACCGGAACAATTGATGCGAACCATATATTAGCATCCTTGGTGACGAAAACAAGGATGAGATACAATCCTAACGGATAGCCAGGCAACAGCATTGGATGGCGTAGGGCGATCCACTTTTTTCGATCAAAGATCAAGGCAGCAGCGATAAACAGTGCCACCAAAGCGATAAATTTGAAAAATTCAATCTGAACCCGTTGCGATTTTACGATTCGCATGACAGAACGCTGGAGCAAGGCGAGCGATTTTGCCCAGCCAGCCTGTTCTTCAATAAATAAAATTTGTCCTGGCTCCACATTAGTTTTAAAAATTTCGATACCGCTGGGAAACCAGATTTTCAGATCATAGGTCTGATCACTCTGAACCCCAAAATGGATGGTAGTGGAATTCATGCAGCCGTAGCCGTACCCACCGTTAATTTCTCGCATGCCCAGCAAATATTCCTTTTGATCGAGATGACCGCTTGCATATAAAAATGCTTTGGCGCCAATGGCATCCCGATTGCTTTTGGTGCCAATTAATTTAATTTCCAAATAGTTTTTGTTATTGAGTTTATTTTCGTAATAAATGCTCTCGGCATCATTATTGGCGACATACAAGTCCAGATCGCCATCGTTATCGGGGTCGCCGCAAGCTACGCCATTGGAATAGCGAGCGGATTCTAATTTAAAAGTCTTTTCATCTTTGATGAATTTCTTGTTGCCGAGATTTTTAAAAAAGATATTCGGTCCCCGATTGGACAGAAACAGATCGAGATCACCGTCGTTATCCGCATCGAAGAAGCAGGCGCTGCTGGTGAGGCAGGAATCGAGCAACCCTGCTGCCTCTGTAATATCGGTGAAGTGACCCATGCCGTCATTTTCATACAGTCGATTGCTTGAAACTAATTTGCAAATATAGAGATCGAGATCGCCGTCATTGTCGATATCCGCCAGGCAGGCTGCTGTGCTTTTGGCCAGTGAATCGGGCCCGGGTGGCAACCAGAGGTTTGTGACATCTCGATAAAATGGGAGGTGAGTGCGAAGATCGATCCCATCGTTACGATAGACCCGATTGGGTAAATTGAAGAATGTTACCACCAAATCCAGATCGCCATCGCCATCCAGGTCGCCGAGGGTGGCACTTTTGCCGCCACGACGGCTGGTAAGTCCCGCCAAATGCGTGATCTCTCTAAATTTCCCAAACCCATTGTTGAGGAATAGCATGTTGGTGGTATCCTCATTGGTAACGAACAGATCGACGTCGCCGTCGTTATCAATATCGCCCCAGGTTCCGACCTGGGAGCGGACGATGCCGCCAGACACGCCGGCTTTAATAGCTACCTCTCGAAAGCTTTGATTTTCTCGATTTTCATAAAGCATGTTTTTTTCGTACATGCTGGTGAGATAAATATCCCGATCTCCATCATTGTCCATATCGGCGATGGCGACGCCCATGTCGAAAATTACAGGCCCTTCTTTGGAGCGAGCTGGTTCGAGCAGATCTAGATGCTCAGCGCCATCGATGAAGAAATTTCCATGAATATTTTTGATTTGCCGATTGCCTCTATATAGAAAAACATGGTTTTTATCAAATGTGTTTATGCTATATACATCATCATCCCCATCGCCATCCAAATCTCCAAAGGCAACGCCGTATTCATCAGAAGTTCCTTGCATCGGAGATGATACATACTGCCAGAGTTGCCGGGGAGAAGGCGTCGATTGTTGGTGGATATAGCTTATTTTACCATCATGCGTAAGCAAATAGATTTTGGTTTGGGGATTTTCAGGTGGTTTAGTGAACCAGAGGATATCGCGCTGGCGATTGGGATAAGAAACAATAGCCGTTCCTGCGCTACCGCCTTTCACAATTCCGTTGTTATGGAAAAATGTGGGACGAATTATATCTTGCCAGTTGACCACGAGCGTATCTTGAATCAAAGTCGTGAAATCTACCAGATTCGATTGATCTCGCACCAATCGGATCACCTGGGGATTGTCATTCAGAAAACCCCAGCCGAGGGTATCATTCACCATGACAACACTCGGTATGGCATCTCTTTTAAATTGCATTTTGATCCCCCAATTTTTACCATCCCAATGCAACAGGAATCCGATGTCCCGATATTTGCCACCAGCCCAGCCACAACTGTCGTTGGCCATGCTGATATTGGTTACGTGGCCAAATATGGGACAGGGTACCAGTTCCCATTTCGATCCATCAAAGTGCATAATCTGTCCCCACTGACAAACGGCCCAGATATTATTCGGGCCTAAATAGTCCATTTGCAGAATCGGGTCAGCGTTGGGAGTGTAATAATCAATCGGTTTATCATTTACCAGGTGGCGAATACAATAGCGATATCTTATTTTGTCGAAGCAACCGAACCATGGACCCTGGGCGTAATAGCCGAATAATTCAAAGAATTGAATATTTGTTGGCGTTAAGTCAACCTGCCAGACACCATTTTTTAAATGGTACAATTTCCGCGATGCATCCCCAGTAAGAGCCCAGCCATTGGACGAGTCGAAAAAAATAGCCCCAAAAATTTTTTCTTCAAATGGGAAGGAAGACACCAACCATCCCAATTCTTTAAGGTCAACCAATCTGGAACTAGCAAGAGGCTTTGATACATTGGAAAGAATTTCAAAAAAAGAAAGGCTGACAATTGCTATCATTTTTAACAATCGAGCCATATAAATTTTTCAATTGGAGGTTTAATTGACTGACCAATTTTTGCTGTGTTGTGGATCAATCATTAATATAACTTATTTTTATCAAAAAGCAAGATTTTTTATTTAAAAATTCAATTCTTATTCTGAAATATGATTTAAAACCAAGAAGAGATACCATTTGAGATTCGTTCGTTCTGGATAATGGATTCAGCTCGTTTCTCAGCATGTTTTCTTGCCGAAATAGTGCTTGACAAATTCTAAAAAATTGTTTATAATAAAATCCTCAATAGGTTGTAAGAACGATGTCTTTTATGTTGATCTGCAAAGCTGGCATTAGGCGATTCAAAATTGCGCATGACATTAGCAGAAATAAAAGAGACTTTGGAGGCAGAGCTGCTTACGAGCGACTCGGATTTGTCGGTTGAAGTTCGTTGTGCCTGTGCAGCGGACATGATGAGTGACGTTTTGGCGTTCACGGAGCCAGCGTCATTGATCATTACGGGACTCATTAGCCAACAGACGCTCAGGACAGTGGAGATCGCGGATGCGGTCGCTGTGGTATTCGTGCGTGGGAAGCGGCCTGGATCGGATTTGATCGCCTACGCGAATGAAAAGAAGATCCCTTTGCTGGTGACCGATTTCTGCATGTATGATGCATGTGGTTTATTATTCAAAAAAGGGCTATGTGGGGTAACTCAACAAGTAAAGAAAATCCTAAAAAGAGATGGCTGTTGATGCGGGTCTGGTCCAAGAATTTTTAATCAAAGGATGGGATTTCAGTCATGCGGGAGAAGCATCATGCGAAATCAAAAATACGCTAAAGCAGATCGGAATTTCGGCTGAAATTATTCGGCGGGTGGCGATCGCCGCTTATGAAGCTGAGATGAATGTTGTCATGTACGCCCACCAAGGGATCATGCGGTGTGAGATTGATCCGGATCAGATCAAAATCACTGTGGAAGATCAGGGACCTGGAATCGCTGATATTGACCTAGCGATGCAAGAAGGGTATTCTACCGCTACGCCAGAGATGCGCGAAATGGGTTTCGGCGCTGGAATGGGGCTTCCCAATATCAAAAGAAATACCGACATTTTTGAAATCACTTCAATCGTGGGATCAGGGACAAAGTTAACGCTAGTATTTAGGTTGTCACAGAATCCGCAATGATACGGAGTTCTGCCATGAAAAAAACGCGGCATTCCATTCGATTCATCGAAGAAAAATGCATCGGCTGCGTTACTTGTTTAAGAGCCTGTCCGACCAAAGCCATTCGCGTGGTCAATGATAAGGCCCGATTCGATGAAGAACGCTGTATTGATTGCGGGGAATGCTTTAGGCTCTGCCCTCACGATGCAATTGCATCTGAAACGACCTCTTACGCTGATCTGAAAAAATTTGAATGTACCATTGCGTTGCCCTCACCAGTTTTATATAGTCAATTTGGTTATGATGTTCTCCCCAATCAAATATTGTTAGCTTTAAAGAAAATTGGATTCGATTATGTGTTTGATGAGGCCTGGGATTGCGAGCTGACGACCGAGGCAATTCAGATCTATCTCGATAATTGCAAAGGGCCGTTCCCTCAAATTTCAATTACTTGTCCTGTGGTGGTTCGGCTAATCACCATGCTTTATCCGTCGCTGGTGGACCATTTGATCAAACTGGAAATTCCGCGCGAATCTGCCGCCAAAAAATTCAGACAAAAGGCAGCCAGCAGCCGAGGCATTTCACCCGACAAAATCGGAGTGATTCACATTACGCCCTGCCCAGCGAAAATGATCTCGATCAATCATCCAGTAGGATTGGAGAAATCGAACCTTGATGGGGCGATCGCTATTTCGGATATTTACGGTCAATTATTAATGGCGCTCAAGGATCTTGAGGAAGATGTAATCTTGCAGCTTTCCAGCGGCGTTGGTATTGCTTGGGCGATCAGCGGCGGCGAAATCATGGGGATCCGACAAGAGAATTGCTTGGCAGTTTCTGGCGTTCAAGATGTGATTCGGACGCTCAATGATGTCGAGGCCGGAAAATTGAACGAAATTTTATTTTTAGAATGCCTGATCTGCCCTGACGGCTGTATCGGGGGCTCATTAACGGTGCAGAATCGCCACCAGGCGCGCCGGAAGGTTCGTCGGTTAATTAAGATGTTTGGCGAACAGACACGAGTAAGCCGAGAGATGGTACTACGCTTGTATCGTGACGGCTATTTCAATCTTCAAAAAGAAATATTACCAAACCCATTACCACCATTGGACCCTGATCCAGTCAAGGCGATTCAAAAGATCAAACAGCGGGATGAGATCTTAAAAGATCTGCCTGGGAAAAATTGTTCCGCTTGTGGTGCACCAGATTGTCGGACGCTTGCTGAAGATATCGTTTTGGGGCATGCTTCTGTGGAGGATTGTGTCTTTTTAACGCTTAAAAAACTAATTGGAAAATCATGAAACTGAATCATCTGATCGAAAAAGTACCGCTCACATTGCAAACGCCAGCCGTAAACCTTGATGTTGAAATTACTGGGGGCTATATTAGCGATTTGCTCAGCGATGTCATGGCCCACGCAAAAAAGGGAGATGTCTGGGTTACGCTACAAATCCATCAAAACACCGTGGCAGTAGCAACGCTTAAAGAATTAGCTGGCATTATTGTTATCGGCGGTAAAAAGCCGGCTCCAGAAACTATCAAAAAGGCGGAGGAAGAGGGCGTTCCAATTTTAACCAGCGACCTCACAGCGTTTGAATTGATCTGCGAACTGTGCAAGTTGGGGATTTCGGGCAGCCGCTAATGGGTAAGATTTATAACGCTGATCTGCATATCCATTCGTGCCTGTCGCCCTGCGGCGATCTGGATATGACGCCACGAAAAATTGTAGCGATCGCTATTGCACGAGGCCTGGATATCATCGCTATCAGCGATCATAATGCATCGGAAAATATCCTTGCGGCAATGAAGGCAGCCGAAGGTAAACCATTAACGATTATCCCTGCCATGGAAGTCGCTTCGGCTGAAGAAGCACACCTCCTGGTACTGTTTGAGGGGATGGATCAGATACAACAGTTTCAAAAGATTGTCTACGACAACCTCTTATCCTTTGGCGTTGATCAGCGAATGATTGATGATCAAGTGATCGTCAATGAAAATGACGAGGTTGAAGGTTTCAATGAACATCTGCTATTTGGGGCTGTGGAACTATCGCTTCAGCAATTGGTTTCGGAGGTTCATCGCCTTGATGGATTGGCTATCGCCTCGCATATCGATCGGGAGAGCTTCAGTATCATCGGGCAGTTGGGCTTTGTTCCGAATGATCTGTCATTGGATGGGCTGGAAATTTCATATCAAACCAGTTTGGAACAAGCCAAGAAGTTGTATCCTGATGCCCGCTGTTTTCCATTGATAAAGAACTCGGATGCGCATTATCCCAACGAGATCGGCCGACAGATTACTCGGTTTTTCCTGGAACAGCCGACTTTGGAAGAGATAAGATTAGCGTTGAAAAATTCTCAAGGGCGGAAGATTCTTGAATAGGGATGAATATTGGAAGATTTGTCATTACATATTCTCGACATTGCCGAGAATGCCCTGAAAGCCAATGCCAGCCGAGTAGAAATTCATGTGATCGAGGACTTGGAACGCGATCGCCTACGAATCCAAATTATTGATGATGGAAGCGGCATGGATGAAGCCCTGGCTCAAAAAGCAACCGATCCGTTTGTCACTACTCGGACAGAGCGGCGAGTGGGACTGGGATTGCCGCTTTTGGCTGAAGCAGCCCGAATGGCCGGGGGTGAGCTCCACATCCATTCGGCCCCGGGCAAAGGCACGCTAATCGAAGCTGATTTTGTTTATAGCCATATCGATCGCAAACCGTTAGGTGACATGGTTCGCACCATGATGGTGCTAATCGTTGGCAATCCTCAGGTTGATTTTGGATATTACCATCAAAAAGGCGATCGTAGCTATTGCTTGAATACCAGTGAGCTGCGAAAGACCCTGAAGGAAATTCCGATCAATCATCCTGAGGTGATCAAATTGATCAAAAAGGATCTGGAACAGGGGTTGAAGGAATTGGGAGTGGTTTTTTATTAAAATTTATCATTTTTATGATGCAATTTTTGGTTTATCACTTTTTGATAAAGCGATTTTTTCAATGGATAGAGATGAACCAATGGAAGAAAAGCCATTTTGGTTATTTTAGCGCAAATTGAAAAATTAGCGGTTATCAGATTGCTTTAATGAATTTTGAAGATTGAGGTCGAATTTGGAACCCTTTAAAATTTTGGTTATCGACGATGAACGGGGCATTCGAGAGGGGTGCCGCCGCATTCTGGAATCGGAAAACTATCAGGTCCTATTAGCCGAAAATGGCACTCAGGGATTAGAGCTGGCCCAATCCGACAAAGTCGATGTGGCGCTGATCGATCTAAAAATGCCTGGCATTGACGGTCTGGAAGTGCTGCGGGAAATCCGCAAGATCAATGCCGAAATCATCCCTATTATCGTCTCGGGACATGGGACGATCGAATCGGCGGTCGAGGCGATGAAGGCAGGGGCGTTCGATTTCATTACTAAACCGTTTGAACCGAATCAACTGCTCAAAGCTATCTCTCGAGGATTGGAGCAGAAAAAAGAGCGCCTCAAGGGGCTGGAGTTGAAGAAGGAACATCGCGAGCAGGCCATCGATGATCTGAACAGCTTGGCGATTGCCGATGAGATCATGGCCCGCTATCAATATCGGGATGCGGCGCTGATTGCAATCCTCCAGGATATCCAGAAGCGGTTCAATTACTTGCCACAGAATCTGTTGCGCTACGTTGCGCTGCGAATGAATGTGCCGCTCACTCGGGTCTATTCGATTTCGACCTTTTATAAGGCATTCAGTTTGAAGCCACGGGGCAAGCATTTGATCAATGTCTGTCTCGGGACTGCCTGCCATGTTCGGGGTGGCTTGAAAATTTTAGAGCGGTTGGAACGGGAGTTGGGTATTAAAAATGAAGAAACGACTTATGATGAAAAATTTTCGTTGAAGTCGGTGCGCTGTGTCGGTTGCTGTGGTCTGGCACCCGTAATTGTGATCGATAATGAATTCCACGGCAATTTGACGCAGGAGATGATTCCAAAGATCTTGAGTCGGTATTGATTTTGAATGGTTCGTGCTGTGAAATAAAAATTTTCTTATCAATAAAACTGGCAAAATTCCAATACACAGCTTCCAAATTCCAATTAAATCACAAAATTCAATATTCAATGTTCGAAACAAGAAGTTTGGAATTTGAAATTTGGAATTTAAATTTGTTGTATTGTAATTCTACTTAGTCAGATTAGCGAAAACCATTAACAAATGCACGTCATTTCGAGCGAAGCGAGAAATCTGTTAATGAAACCAACCAATCTTGAAATATACAGATTCCTCACTCCACTTCGTTTCGTTCGGAATGACATCATTCAGCCTAATCTGACCAAGCAGTACTAAAAATAAGGGCAGTAAGCTTGAAACAATATCGCACTCATTGTCTAGTCTGTACAGGCACTGGCTGTGTCTCGAATCATGCGTTCGATATCCAGAAAGCGCTGGAACGGGAACTTGCTCGACATCATCTGGAGAACGAAGTGGCGGTGGTAACCACAGGCTGCAATGGCTTTTGCGAGCGAGGCCCCATCATGGTCGTTCAGCCTGACAATATTTTCTATCAGCAGTTGAAAGAGAAAGATATTCCTTTTTTGGTGGAAGAGCATTTTCTCAAAGGCCGTCCCGTTCAGAAATTCATGTACGTTCCGCCCAAAGAACAAGCGCCGATCCCGAAAATGAGCGATATCAACTTCTTCAAGGATCAGGTGCTCGTTGTGCTGCGCAATCGTGGGCGGATCGATCCTGAAAAAATTGAGGAGTATATCGCTTATGATGGATACCAGGCGTTAGCCAAAGCACTGACCGAAATGACGCCCGAGCAGATCATTGAGGAGATCAAAATATCAGGGTTGCGAGGTCGGGGCGGGGCTGGCTTTCCCACGGGGATCAAATGGGAATTGTGCCGCAAGGCGAAGGGCGATATCAAATATATCATTTGCAATGCCGACGAGGGCGACCCAGGCGCTTTTATGGATCGATCTGTGTTAGAGGCAGATCCCCATGCGGTGCTGGAAGGAATGATCATCGGAGCCAAGGCCATTGGTGCGCAGGAGGGGTTTGTTTACGTCCGTGATGAATATCCATTGGCGCTGCGTCGAGTGAACATTGCCATCGAACAAGCGACCGAGTACGGTTTGCTCGGCGAAAATATTTTGGGGACAGATTTCAGCTTTAAAATCAACGTGGTGCGGGGGGGCGGCGCATTTGTCTGCGGTGAGGAAACCGCCTTGATCGCATCCATTGAGGGCTATGTGGGGCGGCCGCGGCCTCGTCCCCCTTATCCTGCGGAAAAGGGGCTCTGGGGCAAGCCGACCAACAACAATAATGTCGAAACTTGGGCCAATGTGCCGCAGATTATCCTGCGTGGCGGTGCCTGGTTCGCCAGTATGGGCACGGAAAAAAGCAAAGGCACCAAAATCTTTTCATTGGTGGGAAAAGTCAACAACACGGGTCTGGTCGAAGTGCCCATGGGGACCACGCTGCGAACGATTGTTTTCGATATTGGTGGCGGAATCCCCAAAGGCAAAAAATTTAAAGCGGTTCAGACCGGCGGGCCGTCGGGAGGCTGTGTGCCCGAATCGCTGATCGATCTACCTGTGGATTACGAGAAACTCACTGAAGCGGGCGCTATCATGGGCTCAGGCGGATTGATCGTGATGGATGAAGATACTTGCATGGTAGATGTGGCCAAATATTTTGTAGAATTTTTGGAAGAGGAATCCTGCGGCAAATGCACCCCCTGTCGGGAGGGCTTGAAGCGGCTGAAAGAGGTTCTGACCGAGATAACCAAAGGACGAGGCAAACCTTATCACCTCGAAATGCTGGACGATATTGCGCTGACGATGAAAGAGGCATCGCTGTGTCAATTGGGAGCCACGGCGCCCAATCCTGTTTTGACCACGATCAAATATTTTCGTGACGAATACGAGGAGCATATTCATCAGAAAAAGTGCCGAGCCCGTGTTTGCAAAGATTTGATCGTCTATCGGATTATTCCTGAAAAATGTACGGGCTGCCAGCGCTGCGTGCGAGCCTGTCCCACGGGGGCGATTACGGGTCCCAGGGCCCAGGCACATAATTTAGATGTCGCCAAATGCATCAAGTGTGGGGCGTGCTATGAGGTGTGTAAGTTCGATGCCATTGCGGGGGATGCGATTTATATTGAATAGGGCATGACGCTTAGAGCATGGCGCATGGCGACGTGTTTTTGCACAGGATTAAGTGATTTGATTTTGAGATTTGAGAAAAGAAGGATTAAAAATGATCCCTATCACCATCAACGACCAACAATTTGAAATCTCGCCCGATCTGTCGGTGCTGGAAGCGGCCCGAGAGCACGGGATTCACATTCCAACGTTATGCTATCACGAAGCATTAGAATCGGTCGGGGCGTGTCGGCTATTTATAGGCAAAAAGAAAAATGCTTGCAAGGTTTGTTCAATTGGATCAATGATTAATCTTAATACAGACTGATTTCAAAATATTTAATCTAACTGGGTAAAATGAGAAGCAATAGAAAAATTAAAGACTCATTGAAGCAGCAGATAAGAAACATATTGAGTCAAGAAAAGGAAATTGATAAAGTTTTTATCTTTGGCTCATTCATCAAATCAGAGCAGCCGAATGATATTGATATTGCTATTTTTCAAAGTAGCGATAAGCCATACCTTGAATTAGCCATGAAGTATCGGCGACTGATTCGACCGATTGCCAGAAAAATAGCTGTGGATATTATTCCGATTAAATCCGATGCTGCTGACAGTTGGTTTCTCTCAGAGATCAAGGCTGGGGAGCTGATCTATGAAAGATGAATCGAGAATCTGGTTGGAATATTCAAAAGAAAATTTGGAATCGGCTCAATTATTACTGAAGTCCAGCCTATTCAATCCTTGCTTACAAAATTGCCAACAGTGTGTCGAGAAAGCTTTGAAAGCGCTGCTGCTGGAGAATTCGATTCCGCTCAAGAAAACGCATAGTATTTTGGAACTAAGGAACCTACTTTTTCAAAACAGAATTGCAATTAATATCAATGAAGAAGAATGCGATTTTTTAGATTCAATTTATCTGCCATCGAAATATCCATTACAGAGCGTATTGCCATACTACATGCCCGATGAGAATCTGTGTGAACAGGGCATTGCCATAGCACAAAAGGTATATAAAGAAATTCAGAAGATACTACAATAATATAGTTTTTAAATCAGACAAGATAATTGAACTGGCCTTATTACAAAAAATAGGACCTGAGATTAAATGATCCCTATCACCATCAACGACCAACAATTTGAAATTTCGCCCGATCTGTCAGTGCTGGAAGCTGCCCGAGAGCACGGGATTCATATTCCAACGTTGTGCTATCACGAAGCGCTGGAATCAGTCGGGGCGTGTCGGCTGTGCATTGTCGAAGTAGAAATAAACGGCAGAACTCGTACCGCTGCCTCATGCGTGACGCCCGTGGCGCCGAATATGATCGTCCGAACCAATACCGAGAAGATTCAAAAATTGCGGCGGGTGCTGGTGGAATTGCTTTTGGCCCGCTGCCCTGATCTGAAAGTGCTGCACGATCTGGCCAGGGAGGTCGGATTGAAAGAGGTGAGATTTTTTAGAGAGCAGGAGGATTGTTTTTTGTGCGGACTGTGCGTTCGGGCATGCAGTGAAATTGTTGGCGTCAACGCCGTTGGCTTTGGCGATCGGGGCGTGAAGAATAAAGTCGAGCCGCCGTTTTTAAAGGCGTCGAATGTATGCATCAGTTGCGGTACCTGCACCACCATCTGCCCTGCTGGAACATTTCATCTGGAGCGGGTGGATCGACTGAAAACCTTGCATCGCTTCCCTGATGAATTTCATGAGGCGAAGTGTCGGATTTGTGGGGATCATTTTATTTATTGATATGTGCTATGGAGTCATTCTGAAGGAAGCGAAGAATCTCTTTAATATTTCTAAAAATGGGATTCCTCACTCTGCTGCGCTCCGTTCGGAATGACATATTTGTCTTTTTTGAATGGAATCCAGAAGTATAGGAAACCTAATTCTCTAATTAGAGTCTGTCCGAAAGTTATCTATTTTCCGTAAATGCTGTCATTCCGAACGAAGTGAGGAATCTGAATTTTGACGAAAATATTGTATTTGCAGATTTCTCCCTTCGGTCGAAATGACACTAAATAATCATTTCGGGCAAAAGCTTATTACCCAATTACCTAATTGCCTAATAAAAATTTGGAGTAATTTGTGAGCGACGACATCCGAGTGGGAGTCTTTCTCTGCCAGTGCGGTGGACAGATCAGCAATGTGCTTTCGAATAGTCGAATCGAGCGGGCGATTAAAAAGATTTCTGATGTTGCTTTTGTTTCGATAGCGGATTTCCCTTGCTCAAAAATGGGACTGCGGCAACTCCAATCAGCTATTGGTGAGCATCAATTGAATCGAGTGGTGATTGCTGGCTGCTCCCCCCGCTTGATGAAAAATGTATTTTCAAAGGCTGTCTCTGAGGCGGAATTGAATCCCAATCTGATTGAGATTGCCAACATTCGAGATCATTGCGCCAGGGTGCACCAGAAGCAGAGAAGCCTGGCGACCAGCAAAGCCATCGAGATGATCACGGCAGCGATCCATAAAGTCGCTCAAAAACAGCCACTGGAAAAACTGCAACAAAAGATGACGCCAGTGGTGGCAGTGATCGGTGGCGGCATCGCTGGCATGAGTGCGGCATTAAGTCTGGCCAATCGGGGAGCAAAAGTCAAGTTAATTGAGAAAGAGGCGCAATTAGGCGGGCTGTTGCATCTGATCAATTTGCTTTATCCTCGAGATATTTCAGCCAGTGAGTTTTTAAAGGAAAAGGTGCGAGAAATAAACGACCATCCCAACATCGAGGTGATCCTGGGAGCTGAAGTCACACAGATCACTGGGGCTGTGGGGAATTATAACATACGCTATTTGAAAGACGCAACAGAAACAAAGTTGCAAGCAGGGGCGATTATTTTCTCAGGAGGCGCCCAGTATTTTTATCCCCATGGCCTATATCAATACGGTAAGAATGAAAGGGTAATCACCCAACTTGAATTCGAGCGAATGTTGATGCAGAATAAATTGACAGCCAAAGAGTTGGTATTTATTCAATGCGTGGGATCACGCAACGAGGAGCGACCCTATTGCGCCAGGTTCTGCTGCCCCACGACGTTCAAAAACGTGCTCTGGCTGAAGAAGGCCAATCCCGATTTGAAGATTACAGTGATCTTCCGAGGCTTGACCGAATATATTCGGGAATATGACGAGGCGACCGAATTGGGCGTACTATTTGTGCGCTACGATCCCAAGCAGCCGCCCGAGGTGCAAAATAACTATGTTTACGTGAAGGATGAAAAGACCGAGAAAGAATTTGAAATCCCGTTCGATCTGCTGGTTTTAGCCACGCCGCTCATTCCCAAACCCGAAGCCAGAACCTGGAGCCAGATGCTGCATCTGCCGATCGATGAATACGGGTTTCTTGTCGAGCCGCACATCAAGCTGCGGCCCGATCATTTCGCCCCTGATGGGATTTTTGTGGCGGGCAGCGTCCACTGGCCAGGGATGCTGGGCGATAGCATTTCCCAAGGGTACAGCGCAGCGGCTCGGGCTTATGCATTGATTCAAAAGGAGGTCATCGAGCGGGCGGCGATTGTCTCTGAGATCGATCCTGAAATTTGCCGTGGCTGTGGCCGCTGCATCGAGGAATGCCCATTTCAAGCTATCGCCATGATCGACGAGGGTGATGGCTTTCGCCATGCGGAGATCAATGAATTTTTGTGCAAGGGTTGTGGCATGTGCGCTGTGGTTTGCATCTGCGGGGCGGCGCAGGTAAAGCATTTGACCGATGGGCAGTTGGAGGCGATAGTTGCCATGGGAATTTCATAAAGAATTAAGAATGAGGAATAGCCATGGGAAGTGATAATTTGCTGGATAGAATTCGTTTCAATCCCAAAGTTTTTGGAGGAAAGCCAATTATCCGTGGGCTCCGAATTTCAGTTGAAATGATATTGGACTTGCTGAGCCAGGGAGTCAGCATTCAGGAAATTCTCGAAGATTATCCTGAACTTGAATTTGATGACATCCGTGCCTGTTTAGCCTATGCCAGAGCGGTAATCGCTAATGAGGAAATCGAGAGCCTTCAATTGGAGATGGCTTGAAATGGTCGGAAATTAAAGAAGCAGAGGCCATTAAATATGCGATAATTCTTGCTGGAGAAGAGAAGCCGAAGCGATTCGGTGAATGAGGCGGCCAATCAATATTTCGTCGGCAATGCGCAACTGCTCCGTAAATTGGAGGCGTTGGAAAAGGCTCTGAAAGAAAATGCGAAGATTGTGATTCCTTCGGATACCGAGCTGATCAATGTGATCGGGGAGATGGCGGGGGTGTTGCCGTTAAGAGGAGAAGGGAAAAAATAGCTTAAAAGAAGAACTCTTCGGATAGGAAAAATTTTTGCAAAGAAGACAATGCGAGACCTAAATGCCTCGGCGAACAATAGATAAAATACGTGACGCAATAAGAAAAAATAACTATGACTTAACCTATCATGCAATTGAAGAAATGGCAGATGATGAGCTTGACACGCTTGATATTGAGAATGCGATTTTAAACGGCAAGCTCTTGAAAATAGATAAAAATGATCCTCTTGGCACAAAATATATCATCCGAGGCATTGGGAAAGATCAATCAACTTTAATTGGCATTGTTGGAAGATTCAAAGAAACAGGTATTTTTTTAATAATAACGGTATATGAAATTACTTAACGAGAGGCAAGAAAATGTACGGTTATAGGTGCGAATATTGTGAAGGGACTGTGGAAGAGCGATTGGTAAAAAAAGAAGTTTTTAGATATAAAACGGAATTTGTAATGCTTGAAAATGTCCCTGTCGGTATTTGTAATAAATGTGGGTACCGATATTATCATTCAACCATACTGAAAAGAGTTGAGGAAATTGCGCAGGGTAAGCGAATTCCAGAACGAACCGAATGCATACCAGTTGCTCAGTTAGCATAAGATAATCAAAGAAATAATAGAATGGAATTAATCATGCCCCAACCCAAACCAGAAATCATCTTCTACTGTTGCGAATGGAACCCGTACATCGCTGCCGATAATGCGGGCGCTCACAAGTTGCAATATCCAGCCACCATCAAGATCGTGCCTGTGAATTGCAGCGGCAGAATTACGCCGAAACTGATCCTCAATGCTTTCGAACACGGTGCTGATGGGGTGCTGATCGGCGCCTGCGGCAAGGGGGAATGCCATTATATATCGGGCAATAAGACTTGCGAAGGCGTTGTAAAGGAGACGCAGGATTTGCTTCACCTATCTGGAATCGATCCGCAGCGATTGGGCTTCGAGCTGTTTTCGGACATCAGTGGTGAATTTTTCGTCTCGGTGGTCACTCGATTCCATGAAAAGATCGTTCAGTTAGGTACGCTGGCGCAGAAGGAGGCGGCATGAAATTAGACGCCATCATCGAACAGACCAATGCCTACTATTGTCTCGAATGCGGCATCTGCACGGGCAGTTGTCCCATTTCTCGAATTTATCCGAAATATTCGCCTCGGCTGTTCGTAGAAAAATCGCTGCTGATTTCCGAGGAGGAATTGATCGAGGATAACGATCTGTGGACGTGCCTGACCTGTGGCGCCTGCAGCCAGCGCTGTCCCTCGCTGGTGGATTATCAGGATTTCATGCGGCAGACCCGATCTCTGGCCATCGAGGTAAACAATCGGGGCATTTGCACCCATGCGGGAACGATTCAGGCGATCAGCCGTCTGCAACAGCGGAATTTTATCAAGAAGAATTTAAGCTGGATTTCTGATGACCTCAAAGTAGCCGAACAAGGAGAGGTGCTATTTTTCGTCGGCTGCTCGCCCTATTTCAATGTGATTTTCAATGACATTGGCGCCAATAGTCTGGCAGCAACCAAATCATCGATCAAAATTTTAAATGCGGTCGGAATTATCCCAGCCGTCAGCCCTGATGAACGATGCTGCGGCCACGATGCCTACTGGACGGGCGATTTTGAGACGTTCAAAAATCTGGCGAAGAAAAATTTGACCATGATCAAAAAATCAGGCGCCAAGAAAGTGATCCTGTCCTGCGCCGAAGGCTATTCGACTATCAAATCGCTGTATCCCGAATTCTTTGGCAAGCTGAATTTTGAAGTGCAACACATATCCGAATTCATCGCTGAAAAAATCGAAACAGGCGAGATCAAATTCAAAGAAGCGGCAGGCAAAGTCACCTATCACGATCCCTGCCGCCTGGGCCGATTTGAAAGCGTCTTTGATGCGCCACGAAAAGTATTGCAAGCCATCCCTGGATTGGAGTTGATTGAGATGCCGAGGAATCGAGAAAATG